>JAFPWQ010000003.1 GCA_017394925.1 Synergistaceae bacterium | reverse complement strand
CCTCCTAACGTAACCAGCCCATTGATTTAATCAGCCCTGACCAGTACGGAAGGCTCAATGCTATCTGAGGGATATATGTTACGAGGAGAAGTGAGATAAACATCGTGATAAATATCGGGACTATATACTTCGTTACACCTTCAATCTTTACGTTCGCTACTCCGCACCCAACGAATAAACATGACCCGACCGGCGGAGTTACTGAACCGATTCCAAGATTCATTATCAGCATTAACCCAAAGTGAACGTCTGACATGCCAATTCTGCGCGCTATGGGTAAAAATATAGGCACAAAGATTAACACTGCGGGCGTTAAGTCTAAGAACATGCCCATCACTAACAGGAACACGTTCATGATTAAGAGAATCACATAACGGTCATTCGAGACTCCCATTATCATGCGCGATATTGCATTGGGGATTCCTGTTCTGGCCATGACGTAAGCCATGATTGAACTTGCCGCAATTAAGAATAATATCGTCGCTGAACTCTTCATCGTGTCCGCTAACAGGTTATACAATGTCTTTAAGTCCATTTCACGGTAGAATGCCGCTAACAGTCCGCAGTAAAGACACATAACTACTCCGGCTTCTGTTGCCGTGAATATTCCCCAGAGTATTCCCCCCATTACGATTATGACTGCCAATAATGAAGGTATTGCGTCAATCCATATCTTGAGGGCTGAATCTTCTTCTTTGACTTCGGACTTCTTATAGCCGAGTCTCATTGCAAGGAATATAGCCATAATTGCAACTGCTACTCCCAGTATCGCACCGACAAAATAGCCTCCCATGAATAATGCCGCTACTGATACACCGCCTGCCGTGATTGAGTACAGGATTAACGGACCAGACGGAGGGATTAATATTCCCGTAGGAGCAGAGCAGATATTAACCGCCGCTGAATAATCCGGGTCATAACCTTCATCTTTTTCCAGAGGCGATAAGATTGACCCCATTGCACTCGTTGCCGCTACCGATGAACCCGATACTGCACCGAAGAACATATTCGCAAGTACGTTAGTTGCCGCAAGATAACCGGGTATGCCTCCGACAAGCAGACGCGCAAGTCTCACGAGTCTTCTTGCAATTCCGCCTTTGTTCATGATATTCCCGCCCAGAGAGAAAAACGGAAGTGCTAACAGTGAGAATGAATCGAGTCCCGAAAAACATTTTTGCGCCGCCGTGAACGCAAATCCTTCAAGCGTTGTTACTCCGCTCACACATGCAGCTATAACTGACGCTATGCCTATACCCGCGCTTATGGGTACTCCTGCGAATAACATCACAAAGAATGATATGAATAATACTATTGCTGCTGTTACCGGCATTATGCATTACCTCCTTTTGAACTGAAAGCCTGAAGATATTTCAGTACACGCGCGATTACGATTAATACTCCGCATAAAGGCTCTATCAGATACAATGTCTTCATTGGAATTCGCATTACTGATGACACGTTAGTTGCTGTTGCCGAGAGTTTTAATCCTCCGTAAATGAACACGTAGCAAACGAAGAAAAGAATACATGCCTCAATGAAAATATTAAGTACTGTCTTGAATGTGCCTTTTGCCTTGTCGCTTACGAGTGTTAATGCAAGATGTTCATCACGGTAGAAGCAATATGCCGAGCCAATCATGCCTGAGATTATGAGAACGTAACGAAGTAATTCATCGGTGAAAGTCGAAGGGTCTTTGAGTACCCAGCGTGAAAATATCTGCCATGTTCCGAATGCCACAAGTATAAACATTGAGAGTGCCATTAAGAAACGCATGACAGCATCAAGAATTTTTTCCAGTGTCTTCAAGTTTTGTCATCTGCTACGTAAAAAGTGTAATAATGTGCTTTCTACACTTCTTCGAGTGTTCCTCGTTCTTCCTGTCCTCTTTCGCCGAAGCTACTTAAGTTTGTCTGACAGTCCGGAGGCTTGACTTCCCGACTAGCCATCGGTAGTGATTCGCTTCTTACAGCTATCATGTTTCGGTTTTTATAGTGCTTTGACGTGCACTCCCCGCCCTCTAACCCTATGTAGCAGATTCTAACCTCCTTTTTTATTTTTTCAATCAATATTTACGGATTAGAGTACGTTATTACACTATTTCGATATCTAGCTTATAGCTCCTTATTGCAATACAAAAAGAACAGCCCGTTATGAGCTGTCCTCATGTTTTTATCTTACTGTGCGTTCTGAATTCTTTCTACGAATGAATATGTCGCAGGGTCTGATTTTTTCAGTCCGTCATAAAGTGGCTGAACTGCTTTCTGGAATGCAGGCTTGTCAACGTCTGTAACGTACGTAACTTTATCGCCTACCTGAGCTTTTACGTCCTCTTCGAATTTTGCCCACAGTCCGCGATAATTCTTCACCATGTCAGCGGCAGTATCATTCATAATTTTCTTCTGCTCGTCGTCCATGTCTGCCCACACTTTAGCCGAGATTACTATAACGTCAGGTATCATTGTATGTTCGTCATAGCAGTAGAACTTCGTAACGTCTGCATGGTCGCGTAATGCCGTGATGTTATTCTCTGCTCCGTCAATGACTCCCTGCTGCATTCCCGTGTATATATCACTGTAGCCCATGACTGTAGCACTTCCGCCGAACGCATTCATCATGTCGATTGCCATCTGCGAATCCATTGTGCGAATCTTCAAGCCTTTGAGATCTCCGGGAACACGAATTGCATTGTTGGCTGTATAGAAGCATCTTGTGCCTGATTCAAGCCATGCGATTCCGACAAAGCCGTCTTTCTCCGTGAGCTTATATAAATCTTTTCCGATTTCACCGTTCATTACGCTATAGAGATGATCCTTGTCCCTGAATACGTAAGGCACTGATACACAGTTCCATGCTCCCTCGAAATTTGCGAGCGTTCCTGCTGATACTTTCGTCATCTCTAACTGCCCAGCCTGAATTTGTGATACACAATCCGCCTCGCTTCCAAGCTGGCCGTTGGGAATAATGTTAATCGTGATTGATCCGTTTGATGCAGCATTCACTGCGTCTGCCCATTCAGTCATTGCAATATGGACTGCGTGGTCTTCGGCTAAGTTATGCGCTAACGTAAGGAAAAAATCCTGAGCTGATACTATTGATGCTGATGTGAATACGAAAATACATATGAAGAGTGCAAGAAGTTTTTTCATGATGACATTTTGCCTCCTGTGTTAAATTTTTTGGATACTCAGAATTTTAACACATACAGTCTTTACAATAACCGCATAATCCATTATTCATAAGCCATTCTTCACCTGGATGATAATTTAATGCAAGATATGAGGCCGTCTGTAAATGAAGACATTTAACGTTAATGCCTTCCGTGTATTTTATTCCGCCTATACCTGTGCTTACGAGTGAATGATAGAGGCTCTTATGATATTTCCTGAGATATTTTTTTTGATGTTCCGTGAGAAGTGATATTCTTAATCTCTGATGAAGTATATTATATTTCCGCCATTCATGTTTTAATTTGCGTTCACTCATCCAGTCTTCAAGTTCATGAACTCCCCCGCGAGATTCAATCATGCCTGCGGTGTGAATCAAATGCGGACACATTAACCAGAATGTTGTCGGAAATGGTCTGAATTTTCTTCGTGATAACGGCCTGCAGACGATGACCTGAGTATGTTCGTGTATGCACCGTCTGCATGACCCTATAACCAGTTCTGAATCAAAACGCATTAGTATGAATTATTACGTTTTCCGCCCCGCGATTTTGAACGTGATGATGACCTTGCATTTGACCTCGCTGAATTTCTCGTGTTCAAGTCCGTTATTTTTGCTTCGCTCGTCTTGAGGAATGCGCTCATCTTCTGCTCAAAACTTTCATCACTCCCAGACGGCGGTATATTCATGCTCTCACGGATTTCATGATAATCATGCGTCTCTTTGAACTCTTTCTGCGGCCGGGAAAATCTCTGCGGCCTTATGCTTTCATTTCGCGGCGTTGATGATGAAGAAGAAGATGATGACGATGATATTCTTGCAGGCCGTGATTGCT
>JAFPWQ010000046.1 GCA_017394925.1 Synergistaceae bacterium | reverse complement strand
TGTTAAGCAGGTTCTACATGATAGCTCCGATTGTAGGCTTAATCGCGTTCTTACTCATCGGCTATACTCCCATGAGAGCGGCATTACTCGGTATAGGTCTTGCGTGGCTAGTGTCATTCTTCAACTTTAAGCCTGAGACAACATCAGTGCAGAAGGTCATGGCCTTCATAGTTGCGTTAATCTCGCTTGCACTGGGAGTACTCATCGCGTTAAAACCTGAACTCATGAGCAATATCAAACCGGGAATGCAGTTCGTGATTATCGGTGCGTATATGCTGATTGCGTCTCTCTTCAATCCCGGAATGAACACGCGCGAATTCATTGATGCAATTGAACAGGGCGCACAGGGAATCCCGTTAGTGTGTGTTGCATGTGCTACAGCAGGTATAGTTTTGGGTGCAGTGTCATTAACTGGCATAGGCGGAAAGCTCGTAGGGTTCGTGATTTCGTTTGCAGGTAATGCTCCTCTTCTTGCACTGGTACTTGTTATGCTCATTGCTACATTATTGGGAATGGGACTTCCTACGACAGGTGCATACATACTTGCGGCGGCACTGGGAGCACCTATACTCGTTAAACTTGGATTTCCTCCGATAGCGGCTCATATGTTCGTGTTCTACTACGCGATAATCTCGAACATCACACCTCCAGTTGCATTAGCGGCATATGCGGCGAGTTCGATTGCAGGCTCGAATCCCAACAAAACAGGATTTCAGGCCATGCAGCTAGGATTTCTTGCATACGTTGTGCCTTTTGCATTCTGTTATGATCCAGGATTACTCATGCAGGGTTCATGGACTCAAATTTGCTGGGCGTTAGTGAGCGGAACAGGTGCAGTGATTGCATTTGCCGGTATGTGGATGGGTTATCTCAAAACGAATCTGAATCTCTTAATGCGTGTTCTGTTATGCGTGTCAGGAGTTCTATGTTTAACCGTATGGCCTGCATCTACAATTGCGGGTCTGGTTATACTGATTGCAGTTTACGTTCTGAATTCAAAGAACGCGAAGTAAAAATTTTCTGCAGGTCTGAATGAAAAAATATTTTCAGGCCTGCATTTTTCGTATTAATCATATTATTTTGAAGTTATCCTGCGTTATTCTCAAAAAATCTTCTTCTCCTAATGCATTTCGGGCCTCTTCGATATTATTTCTGTAGTAATCTTCAGCCGGTATCCTGAAAAAATATCGCATAATTGGAAAATCACTTCCCCAAAACACACGATGAAGCAACTTCTCATTCTTCAGTTTCACAATATCATTCACGGGCATAAATGCAGTATCAGCGAAAGTGTTCGGGCATTCCTTCATAACTTTAATACATTCATCAATGGGGCGGCCATGTGCAAGAATGATTCTGACATCTGAAAATTCGCGGCATATATTCATATACGCTCCGGCATCAGAACGTTCACATCCCCCCGTGTGAAACATGACAGGGAGATTTTTATCCCGTGCAATTGCAAGAATCCTGCGTAACGGTTTGCCGTTCGGATCCCAGTTCTGATGATAGCCATGAATCTTTATCCCTGCAAAATCACGAAAGAAATACGCGCTCAGATCCTGAGAGTTCATAAGCATATCAGGAGATACCCACAGAAACGGAATCGCTCTGCCTTCGCTTATAGATACCAGCTTCTCAATCTGATACCTGACTTCACGGAACGGAATACTGCCTGTAGAAGTTGATGAGAAATAATAACGCTCAATATTCAGCGTCTTCATTCCCTGTGCGGCTTCTTCCTGTGAAAAATATAATCCGTCCTTAAAATGTCCTGTGTGTATGTGAATATCAAACATGATTATCTTTTCCTTTCCTGTATTCTTCAACAAGTTTTTTGTTTATGAACGCGACATCACAGAAATGTTTGCTGACTTCAAAAATTGAGCCGGTCTCATTGAGATTGCGTACCATGCACATACTGCAATACGGTTTAGCTTCACACCTCATGCACTTCGGAAAATCTTTCCACTTTACGGCGCGCAATTTCTTCAATGCCTCAGAGTTATGCCACGCGTCATATACAGAATGTTCATGAGCATTCCCAAGAGGATAACCCTGAAAACCGGCGCAGGGGTAAAATTTGCCCTCACTAGATACACACATGAAATTTACACCGGCACCGCAGACATGTTCATTTGGATTCAAAAGTGCAGGCTTATAACTTGAGTCAAGAATCGCTCTGTACTCTATATCGAAATTGATTATTTTTTTCAGAAGCGATTCTGTTTCATCAAGCGTCAGTCTGTTTTCAAGATTATCTGTTGATTTGTCGGTACGTGCCATCATGATATAGTCAGTGTAGCCTTTAATGCCGTGCTTATATGCCCACTCAAGAACACCCTGATATGATTCATAAGTTTTTCTCATTGTCGGACAGCTTATCTGAACAGGAACATCTGCGGCAATGAGGCGTTCAAGGCCTTTAATCGTCTTTGCGTGCGAACCTTCAAGCTGTGTTATATAGTCATGTTCTTCGGGATTCATGCTGTAAACTGATGTCTGAAGGAGATTTATATTCGTGTCTCTGAGTGCAGAAATTATTTCATCATTGAGAAGCGTTAAGTTGCTGAGTACAGAGATTGAAAAATCATTTTCACGTGCATGTTTCAGAATCGGAATGAAGTCCTTATGCAGAAGACATTCACCGCCGGAAAACGTAACACTCACTGTTCCTGTATCTTTCAGCTGATCAAGAATATCAATCACTAAATTAGTTTCCATGTCGTGAAAATTTCTCGTGCCGGGCAAATAACAATGTCTGCATCTCTCGTTGCACCTGCTTGTGAGTTCAAACTGAAAGGCGAAAAGCTGAGGGGCATTTCTGAAATATTCTTCAAAGAATTCCGTAGTACTTCTTGAATCCAGCGATGTATAAAAATTTTTTCGCGGAGCTGTCTTAACATCCGTCATGCTGTAACTGAATGAAGGCATTCTTGCGTTGATTTCATCTTCAGTCATTCCTGAGACAATGAAACTCTCAATTTCAAGTTCATTCACGAACTCTGCAAAATCTTCTGCAATCTCTTCACGGTCAGCTCCAGTATAAATTTTCATGAGATCGTCAATGATTACGTTTATATTTTTAGGTTTGCGTGTCAGCTGCTGAAGAAATATTTTCCCGTTGATGTCAAAAATTCTGTCCTGCCTTGTCAGCTGATTAGTTATGTAGCCAATATCCCCGAATGTCCGCACGAATGAATCATTAGCAAGACAAACTAACAATATTTTATCTCCCCTCTGAACAAAAAATAAAAATTCCCGGAGAACATGATCACTCCGGGCTGTTTCTTATCTCGTTACTTCACAGTCCTTGCAGTGCCAAACTCCGTCTGAAGGACAGCCAGCAGAGAATGATGATTTCTTTGCGCTCTTCGCAAGTGTCTTTGGTTTGCTGTACGCCATTATACTTTTTGCCTCCTTTCATTTATGATTCATTCGTAAAGTTGTGGAAAAGCAAATAAACATCAATCATCTTATTGTGTCCTATGCTATAATGAACACAGGACAAGATAAGATTAGCGGCACACAACCGCGCGTCATGTGCTAGAAAACAACTCAGAAATATTATAGCATAAAAACTTGTCCCTATTTTATTTTACCTAAAATTAATTTACATCTCACATCACGTACATCATCTCACGAATCAAATATATTCCTCCGCAGATCAAAGCAATTCCGCAAATCACATTCACAGCCCGTAAAATCTTGTCGCCTCTTTCACTCTGAAGGAAGCCCGTGAATAACTGTGCAGATGTCCCCGCAATCACAAGCACGAAGCTATATCCCAGTGCATAAGCGAGAATCAACCCTGCCGCATAAAAGAATCCGTTTGAGGCTTCCGACATGGCCAGCGATAAAACAGGACTGACATACGCAATTGAACACGGCCCTAATGCGAGTCCCGAAACGATTCCGAGAATCACAGCACCCTTTATGCTTTGCGATTCCGTTCCTTTTCCACCAGAGCCAAGCGAGAAAAAGCGTACGTGAATTATGCCGATGAGATGCAGTCCCATTATGATGAATACAGCCGCAACTATGAACGTTAAGAATCTCTCATAGCCTCCGAGTAACATTCCGATTCCTGACATGACGAACGCAACTAGCATTAAGTTAAAGATTATTCCGAGACAGAATGCACACGAGATTATGAACGCGCGTAAACGTGAAGGGTTATCGGTGTTAGTGATATAGCTTACGACAAGAGGAATTGAAGATATTCCGCACGGACTTAATATTACGCTGGCAATTCCCCATAAGAATGCACCGAGATATTTTAATGCGCCCGATGAAAACATGACTTCAAAGATTGTATCAAGCAAAATGATTCACTCCTTTATGAAATTTCTGCGATTATAATATCAGCATTCAGTCTTTATGGGAGTGATTAAACTGTCGCCTAAATACCGCATTCATGACGGAAGAATATTTTACTCTGCACGGAAAATTCTTAAGCAGACATACGGAGATGATGCAGATTTCAGAGAAGGACAGTATGAGGCAATTGAATCCGTCATGATGAGAAAAAGAACTCTCGTTGTTCAGCGTACAGGCTGGGGGAAAAGTCTCGTGTATTTCATCAGTGCAAAGATGTTACGCAAAAAGAAACGCAATTTAACTATGGTAGTCAGTCCTCTTCTTGTCTTAATGGATAACCAGAGAGAAATGGCAGAAAAATTGAATCTGAAATGCGATGTCCTCAACAGCACAGTTAAAGACAGACGCGCAGAAATTATTGACAGCCTTATACATGATGAACTTGATGTGATATTCGTAACACCTGAGACTCTTTTTGCGTCAGACATTCAAAGCTCACTGCATAAAATCAAAGTCGGCCTGTTCGTTATTGACGAAGCACATTGCATATCAGACTGGGGTCATGACTTCAGATTAGAATACGGCAAACTAGGACGCATAATATCAGCTATGCCCGCAAACGTGTCTGTCTTAGCGGTAACGGCAACAGCGAATGACAGAGTCGTTAACGATTTACGCAGTCAGCTCGGCGATGATGTTTATGTCTCACGGGGAAAGCTCACACGCGAATCACTTCACATTCAGATTCTCAGACTGGACACGAGAGCTAAACGTTATGCATGGCTTCTCGAAAATCTCAATAAACTTCCGGGTACAGGCATAATATATTGTCTAACCAGAAGGAACTGCGAAGAATTATCCGAATTCCTGAATGCTTACGGGCTTAACACCATGCCATATTACTCCGGCAATGATGAAAAACTTAACGAAGAAGCAATAGAAAAATTTCACGGCAATAAAATTAAAGCAGTAATAGCAACTGTGAAATTAGGAATGGGCTATGACAAAGGAGATATATCTTTCGTGATTCACTATCAGACACCGGCAAATATAGTTTCATACTATCAGCAGATCGGCAGGGCAGGGCGAAATATTCCAGAGGCATATGCTTTTCTCATGGCCGGAGGAGATGAAGACGAGAGAATAATTAATTTTTTCATTAATACTGCGTTCCCGTCTGAACGTGAGAGCAGAGAAATATATAACTTTATAGCATTTCATGAAGGAATAACACTAAGCAAAATAATATCGTCAGTGAATATAAATCAGATGAGAATAACTAAGGCACTTGATTTTCTTGAAAATGACGGCTTTATATACAGGAGCGGCGGCATGTATTATTCATCAGCAAAAAGATTTTCATATGACCGTCAGCACTATAGAGAGATTACGCTGATAAGAAAGAAGGAGATAAAACAGATGCAGGCACTTGTGAAAACGAAAGAATGTTACAGTAAATTTATAGTGAACTGTCTTGATGATAATGAAAAAAATAACTGCGGAAGATGTTCAAATTGTCTGGGGCATCATGTGTATCCAGGTCTGACGCTCAAAGTTTCAACACTGAAAATTGCTGTCTCATGGCTGAATTCAGGAGTGATTGCTATATTGCCGCTTAAGATATGGCCTTACGGAAAGAAAATAGAACATGTGAATATGGACGGTATATGCCTGTCTAAATACGGTGCTTCAGGTTATGGTGCGTTAGTGCGTGAAGGAAAATATGAGACCGGGAGATTTTCAGATGAACTTGTTGAACGTTCTGCTGAAGTATTAAGTCCCATAGTAAAAGAAAAATTGATAAGGCACATTGCATTTGTTCCGTCATTGCGCTCTGACATCGTAAAGGATTTTGCCGAAAGACTTGCATCAAGAATGAAGCTGAGAATAGCTGACGTTCTGATAAAAGCTCCTGCTGCCCCGCAAAAGAACATGGAAAGCAGTATGTATCAGTATGAGAATGCAAGAAAATCATTCAGTGTTAAGAATGTGAGAATGCCTTTCAGAGTGCTTCTCATTGATGATATTGTAGATTCAAAATGGACTCTCACAGTATGCGGCTATAAGCTCATGGAAGCAGGCTGTTATGAAGTTTACCCGTTTGCACTTGCTGACAGTTCAGAGGGGCAGAATATATGAACGCAAATTCTCAGACAATAATAATATTCTGCAGTCATCTTTGCGTTACAGAAGGTATTGAACCGTTAAGCATATCCGAATGGAGCAAAGTCGCAGAGGCATTAATGAATCATAAACTTGAACCGAAAGATATTTTGAATTTCACTGAGTACGAAATTGATTCACTTTTTGCAGGAATAAAAAATATAACATCAGAACGTTTAATGCGACTCATGGACAGAAGCGCAGGTTTATTCGCAGAAGTGAGCAGATACAAATCCGAAGGCATAAATATTTACACGAGGGCTGATAAAGAATATCCCGTTAAGTTAAAGATAAAGCTGAAGCAAAAATGTCCGCCGTTATTTTACTGTGCGGGTGATATTTCGATTTCTGAGCTTAGAGTTATAGGTTATGCAGGCTCGCGCAATATTGATTCAGATGATGAAGAATTTACGCGTGAAACTGTCAGGAAGACATGCAAGTATCGTTACGGTGTAGTCTCAGGCGGTGCAAGAGGGGTTGATGCTATAGCGGCTCAGAAAGCATTTGATGAACACATGCCCGTAATTGAATACATTGCAGGAGGACTAACGGACATGCTCAGGAAGAAAGACATACGCGATAACGTAATCAGGGGTAACAGGTTAATACTTTCGGAGGTTATTCCTGATGCGGGATTCAGTGTAGGAAATGCAATGTCGAGAAATAAATATATCTATGCGCATTCAGAAGCAGCAGTGATAATAAAATCTGATTTAGGGAACGGCGGAACATGGACGGGCGCAATTGAGAACATTAAACACGGCTGGACAAAATTATTCTGCAGAGATAAAGATTATCCCGGCAACAGGGAATTAATCCGAATG
>JAFPWQ010000045.1 GCA_017394925.1 Synergistaceae bacterium | reverse complement strand
GAAAGTGTGATTAGAAGAATCGAAGTTAAAGTGATACGCAGAAATTTTTTTATAGTTATTACGTTCAAGGTGAAAATAATCCTCCCCAGATTAAAATGATTGTAAATATTACACCCAACATTGTAGAATACATGCAAAAAAATTTTTCGGAGGCATAAAAATTTCACAGAATGTATTCATGCGCCGTGCATTATCGTTAGCCTCACTTGGAATTCGCAAGACATCGCCTAATCCTATGGTCGGATGTGTGATCGTAAAAGACGGAAGGATTATCGGAGAGGGCTGGCATAAACGTTACGGGCATTCACACGCAGAGATCGAAGCAATAAATGACGCATTAACTCACAATGAGAGTGTTAAAGGCTCAACGGTTTATGTTACTCTTGAACCATGCAGTCATTACGGCAAGACTCCTCCTTGTGCAAATCGCTTAGTTGAAGAGGGCGTTTCAGAAGTCATAATTGCAATGCGGGATCCGAATCCCAAAGTTAATGGCAGGGGCATAGAGATATTACGCAATGCAGGCATAAGAGTCATTGAATCAGATTCAGAATCAGAACGTGAAGCAAAAAATTTAAATCGCGGTTTTATCTTTGCACATAAATATCATCGTCCGTTCATCACATTGAAGGCCGCAATGAGTTTAGACGGCAGATTATGCTTACCCAACGGAAGCAGCAAATGGATAACGGGCATGATGTCGAGAACGTATGCGCATAAATTACGTGCTGAGAATGACGCTGTCCTTGTGGGAGTGAATACAGTTCTGACTGATGACCCTGAACTCACTGTGCGTAATGTCAAAGGCATAAATCCGCTTCGTATTGTGCTTGACCGTCATAACAGAACGCCGTTAAACGCAAAAGTAAGAGAGTGCATGATACTTAATCATGAAGATTTGCATGAGGCCATGAAGTATTTAGTATCTCAGGGGATATTAACGTTGATGGTTGAAGGAGGAGCGGAAGTGTTAAGTTCATTCCTTCGTGAGGGACTCGCTGATTACGTGAACTTCTTTTACTCGCCGCGCATTTTGGGAGACGGAAAAAATATAAATATGAATGCCGGATTTGAGACTGTGAGAGATGCATTAAAGATAAAGAATGTGAAATATACGCAGTTAGGAGAAGATATTATGATTGAGGGAAGACTATCATGTTCACCGGACTTATAGAGACGATTGGAACGGTCAGAAATTTTCATCAGACTGGAACGTTTTACACTTTGAGCATTGAGTCATCATTCACGGATGAGCTTATTACTGGTCAGTCTGTGAGTGTGAGCGGTGCATGTCTGACTGTAACGCGCAAATCAGGAAGTATATTTGACGTTGAGATGATGCGCGAGACATTCATGCGTACATGGTTCGGGAAGTCATTACGTTCTGGTGTTCGTGTGAATCTTGAGCGTGCACTGAGACTCACTGACAGATTAGACGGTCATTTAGTGCTTGGCCATGTTGACGGAGTTGCAATGCTGAAGGATATTCGGGGACGTGAAACGAAAGAGGCCGTATTTGTTCCTGATGATAAGACATTGCTTAAAGGAATTGTAGAGAAAGGCTCAGTATGCATTGACGGTGTGAGCTTAACGGTGATTGATGCGAATGACAATAATTTTTCGGTCGGGCTTATTCCTGCTACGCTTGAGGCTACGACTTTGGGAAATTTGAAGACAGGCAGCATGATTAATCTTGAGACTGATATATTAGGGAAGTATGTTGCGAGGCTCTTAACGAATCATGAAATGAATCAGCCAGACAAAACCAGAGGAGATTATCTTACTTCGTTATTGTCATCATAAATTCTCTCTTGACAAATACCCCCCTCCCATAACGTATAATTGTCCAAAAGTCAAGACCTAAGGAGGAATTTTTTCATGAAACATTCAAGATTGATTGCGGTTTTACTGGTCTGCGTTATGGTGTTATCATTCGTTCAGTGTGCATTTGCATGGTGGGGATTTGAACCTGCTGGTGCAGTCAGTTTCAATACAGCACGAATAGCATTGCCCAATGGCGGAGAGAAGACAGAGACAGAAGTAGAAGTGAAACCGTCAGTGTCAGGTGCAAAAGCAGGTGCTGCAGGTGGTGCTATAGTAGGAGCTTATTTCGGTCCTGTTGGTGCTCTCGTAGGTGCAGGGATTGGCGGTGCTTTAGGCTGGTTATTAGGGCCTGCAGATTAATCAAATGGAGGAATTAAAAATTTGAGTAACAGTCAGCGCAAAGGGAAAATTTTTCAGAAACAGGTTTTGCAGATTGCTTCACAAAGGCTGGGACTTCAATTTCGCGAAGAATACCCCGTGTTAATTGGCAATCCTCCACAATCACACAAATTTGATGTTGTTGATGCAGATCAAAGTGTTATTATCGAATGCAAGTGTTATTCATGGAGAAGCGGCAATAAAGTTCCGTCTGCAAAAATATCAACACTAAATGAAGCAGCACTATACATGCAGAACATCTCACAGAATACTAATGCACGAAAGATTATCGTAATGAGCCGGGAGATGAACTCTACAAGTCATGAAACACTTGCGGAGTATTACGTAAGACTGTACGGTCATCTTTTGGGGAATATCGAAGTCTGGGAAGTTGATATGAAGACAGGCAACCTTCAAAGATTGAAACCATAGAGCATAGAGAGTTTTGAGAGTGCCGGTGAATTTTCATCGGTGCTTTTTTTATGTGCTAATATTTATTCACACAAAGGAGATGATTCACAGATGATGTACCCGTTCATGACACTTAATGACGACACAGAGATAACACACTCAGAGATGTATCCTGACGGAACGGTGAAAGTATACATAGAGACACCCAGAGATGACGGAAAATTTAACGATGCAACATGCTGGCTTCCGATGTACAGGTGGGAAGTTCATGGTTATTCATGGCTTGAAATGCAATATCTCCGGCAGCTTGTATTTAGAAATATGCCTCTGTTCATGAAGTATTCTCAGGAAGGAGGAATAGTTGATGCCGACAATCCTTAGAGTAGGGAGGTATGTGATTTATTTCTGGTCCGATGAGAGTAATCCGCGTGAACCTATACATGTTCATGTTGCCGTAAGACACGCTGTAGCCAATGCCACAAAGCTATGGATAACCAGCAACGGAAACGTGATAGTATGTAATAATAATTCTATGATACCTAATAAAGATCTTCAGGGAATTATTGAGGCCGTCAGACAAAACATAGGAGCAATAACTGAAGCATGGTTCTCATATTTTGGTGAGGTTAGATATTTTTGTTAATATATACTTGCATGAAAAGAGATGATAAATGATTGAACTGTCATAACCATAAACACGGACACGAAATAATAATTACCCGTCATGAATACAAACGCGTTGAGAAAAAATTAACCGTACCAATCCCGACCGAATACGGAATATTTAACGTCAGCGCATATCGGAGCATAACACAGGATGATGATTCGCATACACATTTAGCCTTAGTGATGGGAGATATAACGAATTCAGACATTCCAGTATTAACGCGTGTACACAGTGAATGTTTCACCGGCGATGTTCTCGGCTCATTGAGATGCGACTGCGGTCCTCAGTTACACACGGCCATGAAGATGATTGCGGAAGAAAAACGCGGAGTATTATTATACATGCGTCAGGAGGGTCGCGGAATCGGACTGCTCAATAAACTTCGTGCATATAAACTTCAGGATGAGGGACTTGATACTGTTGATGCAAATGTAGCACTCGGATTCCCTCCTGATATGAGAGAATACGGAACGGGAGCAGAAATTCTAAAGGACCTGGGACTAAAGCGCATAAGACTAATGACGAATAATCCCGGAAAGATTACAGGACTTGAGGAATACGGAATCGAAATCGTTGAACGCGTACCCATATTAATACGTCCGAACGAATTCAACGAGAAATATTTAGACACGAAAGCTAATAGAATGGGACATATAATGAAGGAGGATATGAAGTGAAAATCACAGAGGGAAAATTAATCGGAACAGGTTTAAACATCGCAATAGTTGCCTCGCGTTTTAATGAGCTCATCACATCAAGGCTCATTGAAGGAGCAAAGGATGCATTAATGCGTCATGATGTATCAGGAAACTCAATCGAAATATTCTGGGTTCCGGGCGCATGGGAATTGCCGTTAATCGCGAAGGAACTTGCACTCACAGGAAAATATGATGCTATTATTGCACTGGGAGCAGTAATCAGAGGAGACACTCCGCATTTCGATTACGTAGCAGCAGAATCATCAAAGGGACTCGCGAGCATAGGACTTGAACACAGAGTGCCGGTTTTATTCGGAGTGCTTACATGTGATACACTTGACCAGGCATTACTGCGTTCAGGCAGCAAGGCAGGCAACAAGGGTGCAGATTGTGCGTTAGGAGCGATAGAGATGGCGAATCTCATGAAGAATATACGCAGAAATAATTCACAGGAAACAGAGGTAAAAACTTACAATGCTTGACATCAAATATATACTCGCAAATCAGGCAGAATACGCTGAAATCTTAAAGAACAGGCATCACGATTTTGACCTGAACATACTCGCAGAACTTGACGCAAAAAGGCGAAAAATTATCGGTGAGACTGAAGACCTCAAAGCAAAACGCAACGAAGGTTCACGCAAAATCGGAAATGCAAAGAATAATCCTGATCTTGATGTAAACGCACTCAAGGCAGAAATAAAATCAATCGGCGACAAGATAAAGGAGTTAGATTCAGAGCTTGCAGAAGTTGAGACCGAACTGCATAATCACCTCATGACCCTTCCCAACAAGTTAAGCGCGACAACTCCCATCGGCAATGATGAGAATGATAACCCTGTTGTGCGGACATGGGGAGAGCCGAAAAAGTTCACGTTTGAACCAAAAGCTCACTGGGACATTGCAGAGCCTCTCGGAATTATGGATTTCGAGAAGGGCGTTATGTTAGCTCAGAGCCGTTTCACAGTCTTAAAGGGACTGGGCGCAAGAATGGAACGTGCATTAGTGAACTTCATGCTCGACATGCATACACGCAAACACGGCTATCTTGAAGTTGAGCCTCCTTTTATGGTCAGATCCGCAATTCTTGAAGGTACCGGGCAGCTTCCCAAGTTCGCGGAAGATTTGTATCGTCTTCAGAACGATGACTTATGGCTCATTCCGACAGCAGAAGTGCCATTAACGAATCTGAATCGTGAAAGCATTCTCGAAGAAAAAGATTTGCCCCTTTACTACACAGCGTATACTCCGTGCTTCAGGCGCGAGGCAGGCAGTGCAGGTCGTGATGTTCGCGGCTTAATGAGACAGCATCAGTTCGACAAGGTAGAAATGGTGAAGATATGCACACCTGAGACCAGCTATGACGAACTCGAAAAACTCACGAATAATGCCGGTGAAGTTCTTGAAGCTCTCAATCTGCCCTACAGAGTCGTGAATTTATGCTCAGGCGATATTGGCTTCGGAAGTGCAAAGACATATGATTTGGAAGTGTGGCTGCCTTCACAGAATAAATACCGTGAGATAAGCTCATGTTCAAATTGCGAAGATTTCCAGGCAAGAAGAATGTCATTGCGTTATCGTCCTGCTGACGGCGGAAGACCCGTATTTGCTCACACTCTTAACGGATCTGGAATAGCTGTAGGCAGAACGTTAATCGCGATAATCGAAAATTACCAGAACGAAGACGGGAGCGTAAACGTACCCGAAGCTCTCGTGCCATACATGGATGGAATTACGCGCATTGATCGCTGAGAATATGCAGATCATAGCAGGCTGTGCAGTAATGGCCGCGCTGTGTATAATCGTTCAGCATTTCATCAGGAAGACTCTGCCCTCAAGACAGTATGCATATCTCCGTGATATTGTCCTGGCAGGCGCATGGATGATTCTGGCATCATGGTACGCCTCGCCCGATGAGCGCGTAGTTGTCTGCGGTGCAATGCTGGCATGTTTCACCGGCATATCTGAGAACGTCTATAATGACTCAAAATGGAGTCTGCTTTATCCCGTTATAGGCGCATTATGTTCGTATTTCGGGCCTGCTGTGCATTTCATACGCTTCCCCGATAACGAGTATATATATCTTGCTCCGTCATTCTCGTTTATTGCCGGGACATTATGGTTCACGTTCTTCCCGATGATATTCAGGTATCTCGATGAAATACCCGGACTCGTCGGTCATCTTCTCGCAATAACTTTCGTGTTAATGCTGGCGGCATGTATCGCTACAAGTTCAGGTGCGTTTTTCATGGCCTTTGCAGGTCTTTCGCTTCTTGCGGCATTCTGGAGCAGATTCGGAAATATGTACAGGCAGGCAGGAAGACCGTTAGCATCAATGTGGGGCGTTATAGTCGCAGGGACTTCAATAATCGGTCAGAGCAAAGGCATCGTATTAAGCACCGTGTTATTCTTGTCGCTCGGACTGTTCGCCATTCCTGCAATTGAATTATTCATCGGATTTATACGCGACATGTGGACAGATACACCTCCCGAAAAAGAAAACGAAAATAATTCCGAAAAGGGAGAAATCTATAAACACATGTTAGAAGGAGGAATTGAACATCCCGAAGCCGTTCAGGGGGTAGCAGGAGTATGTGCATTAACGAGTATAGCAACAGCATGGCAGCTCTGGGGATTAGCCGCAGTGATTATAATCGTGGTTGTTGTTCTCAGGCACACACGAAAAAAATTTGACGCTAAGAGACCAGTTTTATGGGGTGTTACGTTCGATAATGTCTCAATGAATTATGCGGTATCAAAAGCAAGAGGCTTAATCTCGAATCCTGAAAGCGAATCAGCACAGTTAATCGTTACGTTGAATGCTATCGGAATGGAAAACGTGATAAGCGATTCAGAATTCAAAGAGGCAGTGAGTAATGCATCTATGGTTCTCGCTGACGGTTCCGGTTTATGTATCGGCATGAAGATTCTGGGAATGCCCGTTCAGGAACGCGTTGCAGGCATAGACTTTGCAGAACAGTTATGCAGACTCGCAAGCGTTGAGAAATGGCCGGTCTATTTTATCGGTGCTGTCGGTGATACTGCGAAAAAATGCGCGTATATGCTTCAGGAAAAATATCCCGGATTAATCATCGCAGGCGCAAGAGACGGTTATTTTGATGTCCGTGATACGAATATCCCGGATGCAATTGCTCAGAGCGGCGCAAAAATTGTTCTCGTTGCTATGGGTCAGCCAAGACAGGAGAAATGGGTCATGCTTCACCGTGAAAGACTCGGAAAAATTCTCGCTGTCGGTGTTGGAGGTGCTTTTGATGTTCTCTCCGGGAAACTTTACCGCGCTCCTTTATGGGTTCAGAAAATAGGCTTTGAATGGCTGTACCGAATGCTGCAGGAGCCATCACGCTGGAAAAATAATCTCAGACTGATAACTTTTATGCTGAGAATCTTTGCTGCACGTCTCAGACTTTACAGAAAGTAATTAATTCTTATCTGAACATAAGAATCAAAAACATAATAACTGACATAAAAACACTTGCTCCTGAAAGACACATATTAATCATCAGGAGCTTTTTCATTTTTGCGTTCTGAATCTCATTTGCATTATCAGATACGTTATTATGAATCTCATTCTCTATTGCCTCGTGAATTTCATGAATCAATGCCGCGTTATTCTGTTCGTTCATTGCGTTAATTTCCCGTGAAAATTCATGAAGCTCATTCGTCTGTGATTTTGCCTGCGCCCTGATTAATCCCTCAAGAGACGGAAGAGTTTCATTCAGTAATTTATCCAGAAGTCCATTATTATGCATGGCCTCAGGTGAATCTGAATTTGGATTTACGTTTACATTCACACTGTCAAGTTTCCTGCTTTCTTTTGCGTATGTCTCGCTGAACTGCTGAATCCCTTTGATTAATTCATTAAGCAGTTCTGTAATCTCATTTAATTTCGTGTTATTCTCCGCAAAAATTTCTTCGTAATTATTTTCGCTTTGATTCTGACTCTGATTCTCTTTCTGATTCTGATTTTGATTCTGAATCGCGTTGTTAGTCTGCAATTTCTGTTCTAAATTATCTGGCATAGTGTTTATTGCTTTTCTCAGTGCAGAAATTTCATCAGAAAGCGTTCCGATTGACTGCATCATTATGCTTCGTGCGGCTCTGCTGTCGTCTATGCTGCTTCGTATTGCGCGTTCTACCTGAGTGCGTAAATCATTGCCTGCTCTGTTTGAACGTTCGAGTGCATTCACGAATTCACCCGTCGGAATTGAGGCACTTAATGACTTTGTGAGAGACGGCAGTATACTTGATGCTAATTCTGAAACTAAACGCGCTGTAGTCGGGTCTAAATCATCGGGCATGTTAAATTTATCAGCTCCTGAAAAAAAGATTAAAATTTATGATAGTGAAAGTATAACAGGAGGAACAAATGAGAGAAATAAAAATCGGGACGCGTTCAAGTCCTCTTTCGATTGCACAGACAAACATCATTGCAAAAAAAATTCTGCGGACATGGCCTGAGATTAAAATTACTCTCGTCAGAATAAAGACATCAGGAGATAAGCACATGCTGCCATTCACGAATAATCCCGGCGGCATTAAAGGAATGTTTACGCTTGAACTTGAACAGGCACTTATGAATCATGAAATCGATTTTGCGGTTCACAGTCTCAAGGATTTACCTGTCAGCATAAATTCATCTCTTCCGATTGTCGCATATTCACACAGAGATGACCCAAGAGACGCATTAATCATTAGGCGTGATATTAACGATACAATATCATCTCTTTATGTCAGCGCATACTCACACGGAGATGACCCACGAGACGCATTAATCATTAACGATAATATTGCGGTTCACAGTCAAAACGATAAAACATCATCTCTTCCAGTCAGTACATATTCACGCAGAGATGACCAGCGAGACACACTCATAAATCACGAATACACAATTGGAACGTCATCACTTAGGCGTAAACTTCAGCTTGAGAGATTGTACCCGGAGAAGAAAATAATTCCAGTAAGAGGCAATGTGAACACGAGAATTAAACGCATGAATGACGGAGAATATGACGCTCTTGTGCTTGCTGTTGCCGGATTAAAGCGTCTGGGACTCATGAATCGAATCACAAAGATATTCACGGTTGATGAGATTATGCCTGCACCGGCTCAGGGAATACTTGCGTGTCAGGGAAGAGCTGACGAGGATTATGCCTATCTTGAATGCGTGAATGATAATTGCTCCCGTGATTGTGCGATTGCCGAAAGAAGTTTTTCACGCGCTCTTAATGCAGGCTGTAACGTTCCCATTGGGGCATATGCATCTGTTCATAATGACATGCTGACTCTCAGAGGGCTATATATTGATGAAAGCACGAAACGATTTCATGAGGGCAGTATTACGGGCAGAATGTGCGAGGCTGAATCACTTGGTGAAAGATTAGCGGAGGTGATTATGTCGTGAGAGTATGCACTATTGATACTGTTCCATGCGATTCGGGATTTCTGACTCTCAGAGGGCTATATATTGATGAAAGTACGAAACGATTTCACGAAGGCAGTATTACGGGCAGAAGGTGATTATTTTATGAGCATGGGAAAAGTATATCTTGTTGGTTCTGGTCCGGGCGATTCGGGATTAATGACACTCAGAGGCCATGAAGTATTAAAACGTGCTGACGTTGTGATTTATGACAGACTGGTTAATGATTCGATTATCGCAATGATACCTGAGAATGTAATCATGATTGACGCAGGCAAATCATCAGGAAGTCATACGCTCACGCAAAGAGAAATCGAATCCCTCATGACAGAATACGCGCTTAACGGAAAAATCGTAGTGAGGCTCAAAGGAGGAGACCCGTTTGTGTTCGGCAGGGGAGGCGAAGAAGCACAAGCACTCATGAATGCAGGAATTTATTTCGAGGTTATACCGGGCGTTACGTCTGCAATTTCTGTACCAGCTTATGCAGGAATACCTGTTACGCACAGAGATTACTGTTCGGGCGTAAATATTTTCACGGCTCATGATAAGCATAATCTCGTTCCTGAATTCAATAATACGACATCAATATTCTTAATGGGCATATCGAACGCAAAAGCACTTCAGGATAAACTGCTGTGTTCTCTCAGTCCCGATACACCCTGTGCAGTAATCGAAAACGGCACGACTTCACGACAGAGAGTCATACATACGAGGCTTGATGAACTTTATGATTCAGTCATGAAAAATCACATTGAGCCTCCTGCAGTGATTATCATCGGCAGTGCCGCAGATATGAGTCTTAACTGGCGCGGAAATTTGCCTCTGAGACATAAGCGCATAATCATAACCAGACCTGAAGCAAGAGCCGAAGAATTATCGCAATTACTACGTGATGAAGGCGCAGAAGTAATCATAATGCCAACGATAAAGACCTCAAGAATTCCTCATGTATTAGACAATGCAAATCTCAGCGGCTATGACTGGATCGGATTCACCAGCGTTACAGGAGTTAATGCGTTCATTGAGTCATTATGCGAATCGAATCGTGATATTCGCGAACTCGGACATGCAAAGATAGCCGCAATCGGAAATGCTACACGCGATTCACTCAATGCACATGGCCTTAATGTTGATTATGTCCCGGAAGTATTTGACGGTCTGCACATGGCAGAAGGACTTGTGAAATTCGGAGGACGTATCTTAATGTTCAGGGCGTTAAACGGAACGCAGGACATCAGTAATATTTTCAGGAAATACGGAATTGCATTTGATGAGATTTGTATTTACCGGACTGATTATGTAGAATTAAAGCACGTTCCAGAATTTGCAGATATTATTATATTCACGTCAGCTTCAACTGTAAGAGGCTTTGCGCATAATATTAATTCAATGCGTGATGTTATTGCTTTATGTATAGGCATTCAGACAGCAGACGAAGCAAAGCGTGAAGGTTTTACGCGAATAAAGATTGCGGAAGAGGCATCAGTCAGAAAATTATTCGAGGCTGTAATGTCCCTTGCGTGATAAATATTTTTTCATGACGGAGGTTATTATTCATGCGTAATTTTTTACTGGCAGTTCTCGTTGTAATTATGGCTGTCTCCTGTGCATTTGCTGAGGGCGAAAAGTACGAGAGCAAATATCTTGATGTTGAGCTTACGACAAATCAGATTAATCTTTATGAGAATATACCGTTTGCTCAGGGTTACTGGAGAGGCTCAATGCTTTATGCTCTTCACATGGACGTTCTTGTGCCTGACTCAAAAGAGCCTATGCCGTTAATCGTGTTCATAACGGGCGGAGGCTTTATCATGGCACCCAAAAACAACTGGATTCAGCAGAGAATGAGACTCGCACAGGCCGGTTATGTTGTCGCCAGCATTGAATACAGATATGCGCCGCTGTCAAAGTTCCCGCTTCCGTTAGAGGACTGCAAGACAGCAATACGATGGCTCAGAGCTCATGCAGACATGTACAACATTGATGTGAACCGTGTAGGCGTATTAGGGAATTCTGCGGGCGGTTATCTCTCGGCATTTGTGGGACTGACGAACGGCATGAAGGAATTCGACAAGGGAGATTTTCTCGATTACTCAAGCGATGTATTATGTGCCGCAGATATTTTCGGAATCTCTGACATAACGAATATCGGCATGGATTATGACGAAGAGAACCAGAAAGGCCATGCATCAGCCGGAGCAACCGAAGCACTCTGGGCATTAGGCACTCCCACATTCGGAGGCAAGGACGGCGGAGTTCTCGCTCACCCGGAAGAGTCAGCATATGCAAGCCCGATTACATACGTTGAGAAGAACAAAGACAGATTAGTACCCATGCTCTTAATGCACGGAACAGCCGACACATTAGTTTCACCAGGTCAGACGGATATATTATTCCAGGCACTGAAAGCTAAAGGTGCTGACGTTGAACGCTATGTAGTAAATAATGCTGCACACGGCGGACCTTACTGGGTTCAGGAGCCTGTGATGAAAGTTAT
>JAFPWQ010000044.1 GCA_017394925.1 Synergistaceae bacterium | reverse complement strand
CATACATCAAAGATTGAATAAAAACAGGGGAGCAGTTATAACTCCCCCGCATTAATTTTTATTTCCTGAGACCAAGACACTCTGTAATCTCAAGACATATTGCTTTAACTGATTCAATATCTTCACGGCTCAAATATTCAGGGTGCGCATGAAAAACTGAATCACGGACATGCTGAAGCCTCGAAAATTTTTCCTTCCAGTAAGAATCATACGGCTTATCACCGAAATATTTCCCGAATGAATTCGCCCAGTACTGTCCCATAACGCTCCCAAGTACGTTAATCGGCAGAACATCAAGAAGACCTGCATTAGTATTATATTTTCGTCTCGTCTTCACAAGTGAGTTTTTATATTCATCAGAGTTTAATATCGGGTTCTTAACGCGCAGAACATCATCGAGATTATTTTCACTTGTCCCAAATATAACAGGAAGTTCCTTCTTCATGAGCCTCACGATTGCCGCCTGAACATCAAGTATCTTCAATAAGCCCGGCGAGAATATGACTTCAGGGTCCTGAATCGAAATGTCTTCGCGCTTCTCGTATTGATCCAGCGCATTCTGAAAGCATAATTGAATCTCATTGTCCGCGTTTCCAGTCTGATATATCTTCCCGTCAAGACCGAGAATGTTTAACAGTTCACCGGAATATTCGAGATTATAGAGTAAGCCTTTGAGCGTTGAATTCAATAACTTTGCTCCAGTTACATACGCGAGAGTGAGAAGTCCGTCAAAGAATTTACTGAAGTCATTGCATTCAAGAAGACTGCTTCCAGAAAGTGAAATGCCCTGTGCTGTCCATTTGCCTGAACGCGAATCATGCCTTAACCCGTTAATGAAGTATGAGTAAATATATATTCTCAGCCACGCATTATTTTCGCCTATGCGCCCGGCCTCTTTGATCTCGTCCGTGATTTTCAGAAGACAGTAACGCCGTGCAGTGTCATATCTCGATGTGTCCTTTCTCGTTCCGTCAAGCTCTGAGTATAACAGGTATTCGAGACCCTTATATGCCATGATGCGAATGTTATCTTCTTCGGAAGGCGAATAAAGTTTTATGTCTTCGTCATCGGCAAGTGAGAAGAAATTATACACATATCTGGCCATGACAAAACAGCGTTCGGCTCGTTCTGAGTTAGTGAGACTGAGATTGTCCGTGTTGAATTTGCTCACAAGATATAAATAATTATTCCTGACTTCAGTGTAATGCCCCTTGCTGTAAAAATTGTCCGTGAGAATTTTAGACGTTTCACTCATAGCCGCTGACGTGTTCAGTATTTTATCCTGCAAAAATTTCGGAAGCTCTTTGAATGTGTCTACGCTCCTTTCGTCAAGTATCGATGATTTTTTCTGTATGGCTTCAGATTCAGAGTCAGGATTAGCATCAATCACATAAGGCTCAAGAGGAGTATATGAACGGTTCACGAGTTCTTCGAGTTCTGGATTCGATTCAAAATCTTCTGTGTCATCTTCAGAATGCGAAGTGAATTTGATTCTCTCTTTTGCTTTCTGGATTAACCCCTCACGCTCCCATGCCTGCACTTTTGATTCAGGAAACGGAACCGCTGACACTAAATTTTGAATCTGCATGTTGCCGCTCATGTTCGTTCCTCTTACGAATCTTACGGGATGACCTTCGACATTCGGCGAGTATTCAAGAAAGACTGCAAGCAACGGATCTTTTACGTTATATTCATTGAACGTGCATAAAGTTTTGTCCTTAGTGCGTACCTTTCCGAACGGAGGAGTGTTATGACGCGCATAGAATTCAATCACGCCTTCTTCTGACAGTGCAGAAAATACATCTGCCGTAAACACTCTTGAAGATTCGAGGCCTCTGCTGTGAATCTCATATGCTGCTGCTCCTCTTCCGTTATTGCCCAGTTTGAACGTAACTTTGAATTTAGGACGCATCTTTTTGCAGGTTATTAATCTGCGCCGCAAATCTTTATCTTCAATTTGATTCAGATGGAAGAATATTGCTCCTTCTGATGATAAAGGCACATCGTACTTCATGACCGCATTGCACTTTATGAACCCGTATAGCTTATCTCTGTTCGGATTGAAATAATCTATTTCGCCGTCAAATTTTCTTGCGCCTATATCCGGGACATTCTCAGCTGATGCATTCTCTATTACTGCCGGACTGCCTACTGTCTTGTATGCATGTTCCATAATTTTTGTATCGTATTTCTGAGTCATCAGCCATTGCTTTAACGCGTCAATATTTTCCTGAGAACATAAACTTTCATGATTATCCCATGATGAGAAGCCAAGAACATGATTTGCGATTGAGGCACTGTATGCAAAACACATTTCGCGGTATTCATGCGAATTATTTTGATTCTCTGCTGCGTTATCGATTATCCAGATTAGCATTGCGATTAACTGCTGTGGTTCGGATTTTAATAACAGCGCAAAATTTTTCGGGCTTAACGGTTCACTCACTATCAGACAGGCTAATGCGTTCATTCGTGAGGCCGCTGACGATGATGCCATTAATGCCGCTCTGAAGTCATGTATGCGGGTATAAATATTAACGCTTTTAGTATTTTCGCCGGTAATATAAAGAAAGAACGCGTAAATTTCTGAGGCGATAATATTATTCTGGTTAGTCTTCCATAACTGACGCGATGAATTCAGTATATCTATCATACGCATTGAATACGGCTTATTCTCGTTTATTTTCACTGCATACTGATACTGCGATAATATTTTCTCTGCGGCATTCTGAATCTTATCGGGCTTTCCTGTCCTGAATTTGCGAACATAATCCGCACTAAGCGATTCATTTTCAGTCATGGCCTTCTGCATGTCGTGAATACATTCGTCAAGTTCACTCTGAAATGTTATCTCACGAATCACTTTTGCATTCTCTGCTTCAGACTCCGGCTCTGGTTCTGAAACTTGCACAGGTTCAGGCAATGACTCAAACTCAGGCTTCAATTCTGGTTCTGGTACTGGTACAGGCTCAGGCTTCGGGGCTTCAGCGTGTACGGGTTCATCATCAAGCGGACGAATTCCCCAAATCATCTGATATACCCAAAGCTCCTGGCCTATTTCAATATGATCGTCTTCGCACTTAAGCAGAACGCCTTCGGATTTGTGTCCGTCGGGCATTAGTGTAATTTCAACTTTTCTGCCTAAATACTTTTCGATGCTCTTTCGTTCCATGAAACTATAACACCTCCATAAAAATCATTCTCTCATAAAATATTCGCAGGCTGACTCAAAAAATTTCAGGTCATAATTCCCGCATACGTTCTTATACAGTCCCCGACTCACACGTTCAGCATGTCCCATTCTGCCGAGTACGCGCCCGTCCGGAGAAGTTACGCACTCAACAGCAAAGCATGACCCTGACGGATTATATTGGGTGCTCATTGAGGGATTGCCATTGAGGTCAACATACTGTGCTGCGATTTGTCCGTTTTGCATTAAGTCCGAATACACAGATTCTTCACACATAAATCTTCCTTCTCCGTGTGAAATCGGCATTGAGTATACATCACCGATATTATACTTTCTTAACCACGCGGAATGATTCGATATTATTTTCGCATTTATGATCCGCGACTGGTGTCTGCCTATGCGGTTAAACGTTAATGTCGTGTTCAGCTCTTCAGGCTCACAGATTCTACCAGACGGCAACAAACCTGTCTTGACGAGTGCCTGAAATCCGTTGCATATTCCGCAGATTAATCCGCCGCGATTATTCAGAAGGTCATCAATTGATTCACGCACTGAACGCAAAAATATCGCGATGAATTTCCCGGATCCGTCTGGTTCATCACCGTTTGAGAATCCGCCGGGCAAAATTAAAGCCTGTGAATTTTTCAGTGAACGCGAAAACTCTTCGGAAGACTTCTTCATGAGTTCGGGCGTTAATGTCTTCACAACAAAAATTTCTGCTTTGCCTCCTGAACGCATTACTGCCTTTGCCGTCTCGTATTCGCAATTAGTGCCTGCGAAAACAGGAATCAGGAATCGCGGCGATGATTCTGATTTATGCGCGTAAAATACTTTGGGTATATCATGCTTCACTTCAACGCTTGGAATATTCATTGATGATTCGTTTATCTCTGTCGGGAATATGCTTTCAAGAGTCGAATTATATTCTTTCTCTGCATTATGAATGCTGACATGCTCACCAGAAAAAATAATTTCAGGCGAATTTATCACATGCCCAAGCTCAATGATATTCACATCATCATGTGAAGGCTCTGCATCATGGTCAGACTCAACTGCATAATCAGCAGCATCACATGTCATGTCATGAGTGATGAGTTCAGCATCAATATGTGAAGACTCAGCAGCATAATCAACAGGAAGCTCAACGATAAATCTTCCGCGTCTCTCATCAAATACATCAACATCATCACGTGAGAACTCAAAGCCGAAATTATTTCCCAGAGACATCTTGAATATTGCCGCGATGATTCCTCCGTTCGTGGGGACATGACACGAAAGAATCTTTCTTTGCGAATTCAAATCACGAATCACTGCGAATATCTTTGTCAGCGATTCACTTTCAGGAAGTCCGCGCTCATCATACGAAGGCTGAAGCATAAATACTTTTGAGCCTGCATGTTTGAATTCATTCGAGACAACATCATGAACATCTGCAATTGAGACTGCAAAAGATATTAATGTCGGCGGAACATCGTAATTAATGCCTTCGGAACTCATGAATGATCCGCTCATTGAGTCTTTACCGCCGATTGCAGCAACTCCGAAATCAATTTGCGCCTTCAATGCTCCCAGTAACGCCCCGAACGGCAGTCCCCATTTATGCGAATCATGTTCAGGCTTCCCAAAATATTCCTGGAACGTAAGCCAGCAATGACTCAAATCTCCTCCTGACGCGATAATTCTGCACAGTGAATCTATAACAGCAAGATATGCGCCGTCAAAGCATGAATGCGATGATATATACGAGTCAAATCCCCATGACATTAACGAGCATGTATCAGTCTCACGATGAATACCAACGGGAATTTTTGCGGCCATGACCTGTGAAGGTGTCATCTGAAATTTTCCTCCGAAGGGCATTAACACCGTATGCGCTCCGACAGTTGAATCAAATCTCTCAGCAAGTCCGCGCTTTGAACATACATTCAAATCTGCAAGTACCTCAAGCATTCTCGTTCTGAAGTCTTCATGTGAGATTTTGCGATTCTCTTTTGCAGGTTCATTCACGATTATATTTATGTGTCTGTCTGCACCGTTACTGTCAATGAATTCACGCGAGAGATTCACGATTTCTTTTCCGCGCCATGACATTCGCATACGTCCTGAGTCATTCACGCGGGCAATTACGGCGGCGTTTACGTCCTCAGAGAGTGCGAGAGATTTTACGCGTTCAACATTCTCTTCGCTTACGACGACGGCCATACGCTCCTGTGATTCGCTGACTGCAATTTCTGTTCCGTCAAGACCTGCATATTTCAACGGCACGGCATCAAGATTAATATCGAGTCCGTCTGCGAGTTCACCAACTGCAACGCTTACTCCTCCTGCGCCGAAATCATTGCATTTTTTGATTAAGCGAGTGAATTCTGAATTACGGAATAATCTTTGCAGTTTTCGTTCTTCTGGAGCGTTACCCTTCTGGACTTCAGCACCGCATGTTTCGAGTGAGACCGCATTATGTGAAACGCTTGAACCTGTTGCACCTCCGATTCCGTCTCTGCCTGTCCTGCCTCCGAGCAATAACACATAATCCCCTGCGCATGGCCTCTCACGTATAACGCTGTCTTCACGAACTGCCGCGATTACTGCTCCGACTTCGAGACGCTTTGCACGATAACCTTCATGATATATTTCTTCGACTAATCCCGTTGGAACTCCGATTTGATTCCCGTATGATGAATATCCCTGTGCTGCTTTCGTGATGATTGAACGCTGAGATAATTTTCCGGGCATTGTCGGCATGAATGGATCTGCGGCTCCTGTTATGCGCATGGCCTGATAGACATATGCACGTCCGGATAACGGATCTCTTATTGCACCGCCTATGCATGTTGCTGCTCCTCCGAACGGCTCAATTTCGGTCGGGTGATTATGCGTTTCATTCTTGAAGAGCAAAAGCCATTTCTCGCCTTCGACATCAATTCTCACTGTGCAGGCGTTATTCTCTTCTGACAATACGAGGTCATTTAGTTTTCCTTTTGACCTGAGATATTTTGCTCCGATTGTTGCTATGTCCATCAACGTAACAGGCTTATCATCAGGATAGCCCAGCTCTTTGCGAATGGCCATGTATGAATCGAATGCCTTATGAACGCTCATGTCATGAATTTCTGCATGGTCAATCTGAGTTCCGAACGTCGTATGTCTGCAATGATCTGACCAGTAAGTATCGATTACTTTAATCTCTGCGGCGGTTGGGTATCTGCCTTCTGACTCAAAATATTTCATGAGGCAGTCTAAATCTTCGCGGCTCATTGCGAGGTTGTGAATTGATTCGGGATTCATGATTGTCTTTACGTCTTCGGGGACTGCATAATTCATTTCGAGTGAGTCATATGCGTTCAATTGTGCCTCACGTGATTCGACGGGGTTAATCAGAAATTTCTTTACGGCCTCGTGATTATGAATCTCACCGTAGAATAAATACACTCTTGCTGTTCTGATTACCGGCCTGAATCCCAGTAATAACATTGCGCACTGTTCAGCAGCATCTGCTCTCTGGTCATACTGTCCGGGCAGGTATTCGACTGCGAGAACGTAATCTGAATCGTTCGGGATTGATTCTGTGATTGTATCTGTGAATGGCTCTGCGAAGATTGAATTTCTGCATGTGTTGAGCATTTCATCTGTGAGTCCCTGAATGTCATAACGGCTGAAAATTTTTATTTCGCGTAAATTCTCATTGCCTTTTATGCTTTGGATTTCCTGTGTGAGTGAAAGTGTTTCGGTGTTATGTGTGTCTTTGCGTGTGGTATATAGTCTGTGTACCAAATTGAATACCTCCTGGAGAAAAAAATATGAGCTGAACCCTTCCGCATAAAACGTAAGTCTCAGCCCTCTATGTTTAACGAAAATATATTGATGTTCATCAGCACGCGCCTATGTCCGTTCTGTAGCGCATACCCTCAAATTTGATTCTCTTCACTGCATCATATGCTTTCTCTCTTGCACTCTTCGCATCATCACCGACAGCATTAACAGCGAGAACACGACCGCCTGACGTGAAAAATTTATCGTCCCCGCGTTTTGTTCCTGCATGAAAGACATTAACGCCGTCAATTGATTCTGAATCTCCGAAGTCAATCTCATAGCCGGTGAGATATGATCCCGGATAACCGTTTGAGGCAATCACTACACAGCATGAGGCAGCATTCTTGAACTTCACATCAACTTCATCGAGTCTTTCATCACGGACGGCAAGCAT
>JAFPWQ010000043.1 GCA_017394925.1 Synergistaceae bacterium | reverse complement strand
GTATTTAGGTTCATCATCCTGTACGCTATGACCTCCGACAAGAAACGCACCCGAACTTTTTACGCGTTCAAATCCTCCGTCAAGAATGTTTTTCAGAACATCAAGCTCAAGATATTTTGTCGGGAAGCATACTACATTAAGCGCAACTAACGGTCTGCCTCCCATCGCGAAGACATCACTGATTGAATTCGCCGCCGCTATTTGTCCCCATGTGAATGCGTCATCAACAACGGGCGTAATGAAGTCAACCGTGAGAATTCCGTAACGCTTATCATCAAGTTCAAATATAGCTGCGTCCTCGTTACCGTTCCATGAGGCTAATATTCTGTCGCCGTAAACCTGAGGTATTCCCGATAAAACCTGCTTTAGATCCGCCGGACCTATCTTTGCGGCTCATCCGCTTGTGTGAGATAACTCCGTGAGTCTCTTTTTCTCTTTCTGGTCTGATGAATCACAGCACGACACGATAATCACCTGCCCTTCTGGTATATTTCTTAGCGTCAAAGTATTCTAGTATAGGCAAAATGAATTTTCTCGTACTGCCTGTTGCATCACGTACCTGTGCGAGTGTTACCTGACTGCCGAGTGAACGCAAAATATTTCGCATTTCGTCTTCAAGTTCACGAATCAAAATGAATCCTTCAGGAATAATTGCGAGTTCCCCTGAGTTTTTCATGGCCTGAATGACCTTCGCAAATTCCTTATCTGGAAGTCCGGCCTCATCTTTAAGTTCATTGAGTGTGATTAACTGCCATTTGTGAGACATGCATATATTCTTCAGTGCGTTCTTGTTCGCGTTGAACGTTTCATCATTCTCAGGAATAAAATCGGGAGTGTGTATCTTGTTGCCTTCAATAGACAATAAGCCCTGATTCACTGCAAGATTTATCAGTGAACGCGATGTGTTGATATTTTCAACCGGCATTCCTGACTCAGATGCAAAATGTTTCTGGTAATCTTTAACTGAGTCAACGAGTTCATGAAGCATATCATCGCAGTATTTCCGTGAGACATAATTATTATCAAGCAGGATAATTTTTCCATGAGCGATTAATTTTTCCGCAAGACCTTCAACATTATTTTGCGTATCCTGTATGAGCTGCAATGATTCACTTCTGCTTATGCTTCCGGCTTCGTTAATCAGATACTCAAATCTTGATTCTGAATCTCTTCCTGCCTCTTTGAGCCTGAGTATACGTTCAAGAATCTTTGCGCGTGATGCTGCTCCTCTGGGCTTATATGAGTACGGGAAAATGATTTCTCCTCCTCCGATTGTGATTAGCGGACTGTAGAAACGCAGAATAAATCTTTGTCCGTAAGTACACACAACCGGCTCTTCAAGAACTAACTGTGCAGGCTCTTCTTCTCCAGGCTCAATTTGCTTTGACCTCAATAATGATACCCGCGCTAATACTTCAGATGTTCCGGTGCAGACATGTACCCTCTGCCAGTGCTTTAACGGCTCTCTGACTTCGGGCATAAGTTTAATCATGGCCTCAAAGCATCGTGTTGCTCTGAATATCCCTTTATGACATACGACATCACCGCGTGTAATTTCATCGATGTCAATTCCTGCGAGGTTAGCGGCTACTCTCTGACCTGCAAATGCACTCTCAACGTTCTTACCGTGAACCTGAAGAGTTCTGATTCTACCTTCACGGCCTGATGGCAGGACTTCAATTTTATCTGACGGGTGAGCTGTACCGTGATATGCCGTTCCAGTTACGACAGTTCCGAAGCCTGAAATGACAAATGCACGGTCAACAGGCAGAAAGAATGCGCCGCTTACAGGACGTGTTTTTACGCGGTCAATCAGTGCAGTAATTTCTCTGCGTAACTCGTCAAGATTTTCACCCGTTACTGATGATACAGGCACTATTGGCTTGCCTTCAAGAAATGTCCCTTTCACGAACTCTTTCACGTCATCAATGACAAGCTCAAGCATTCCTTCTTCGCCGGCTATCCTGTCAATTTTCGTTATTGCGATTAGTCCCTCATGAACTCCCAGAAGATTCATGATTGCGAGGTGTTCGCGCGTCTGAGGCATTACGGACTCGTCTGCGGCAATCACGAGTAATGCGGCATCTATTCCTGAGGCACCTGCTACCATTTGACGGATAAATTTCTCATGGCCCGGAACATCAATAACGCTCACTACTCTTCCGTCTTCAAGTGTGATGGGAGCAAAGCCTAATTCAATTGTAATTCCGCGTCTCTTCTCCTCAATGAGCCTGTCGCAGTTTATTCCCGTGAGAGCATTAATTAACGCGGTCTTGCCGTGATCTATGTGGCCTGCTGTGCCTAATACTAATGATATTTCACGCATTCGTTACACCTTCAATGAGTCCGTTGCAGTTTATATTCGTGAGAGCATTAATTAACGCGGTCTTGCCGTGATCTATATGTTCTGTTGAGCCTAATACTAATGATATTTCACGCATTCATTACACCTTCAAGAGCTGATATTAACGTCTCGTATTCATCATCAAGGATAGTCCTGACGTGAATCACAATCTCATCATCACGTGC
>JAFPWQ010000042.1 GCA_017394925.1 Synergistaceae bacterium | reverse complement strand
CTGCCTTTGACACATGCCGCATCAATCGTAACTGTCGGACCATAACCGCCGGTTAATTCTTTTGCGCGTTTCACTAAGTCCTCATTTCGTGAATTGATTACTGCTGTTGCTCCGTTCTTCATTGCCTCGTCAAGCCTTCCTGAATCAATATCGGCCATGATGATACTATGAGGATTGAAGAGTTTCACGATTCGTAATAAGCTGCTGCCTAATGCACCTGCACCGATGATCATAACGTCATCTTCTGATTCGAGCTGTGCGCGTGAACATGCCTGAACTGCAATTGTCGTTGGCTCAATCATAACAGCATCTTTGTACTCAAGGAAATCAGGAAGGACATAGCAGTCTTTTTCGGGTACGGCCATGAACTCACGATAACCGCCGTCAATGTGTACTCCTCTGACCTGTAAGTTATGGCACACGTTCGGGCGTGATTTCCTGCAGGCGTAACAATGTCCGCAGGCTACAACCTGGTCGATTATTACTCTCTCACCAAGTTTGCGATTCTTTACATTGCTTCCAACTTCAACGATTTCACCGACAATTTCATGGCCTATGACACGGGGATATGTTGCCGCCGCATTAGTGCCGTGATATATGCCTACATCAGAGCCGCAAATGCCTGATGCTTTTATCTTCACGAGGACGTTATTATGTTCGTCAATTTCGGGCTTGGGCATGTCGATTATGCGAAGCTCATTCGGTTTTACGATTTGTACTGCTTTCATGATTTTTTCACCTCTGAATTAAATTCCATAAAGAAGACTCACGAGCCATAATGTTACAGGCAATAAATATATTTCGTAGTGTCTTCATGTTTTATTCTCTTCTCACAGATTCCACAAAGAAGACTCATGAGTCATAATGCATGATTGATTCTCGCCTCATAGATTCATGAGTTATATCATGAGCTATAGCCTGTTGTGTAATGCCTTCATGACTGCCTCAGTTATCATAATTTTTGCAAAGAGACTCACGAGTCATAATTCATGATTGATTCTCTTCATTATTGCACTAAGGAGCTATAACTCATGTTTTTTCACTTCTCAATTAGATTCCGTAAAGGAGACCTACAAGCCATAATGTTACAGGCGGAACATACGTAACAAGAAGAAGGACGGCAAAGTTGCAGATTAAGAACGGGATAATTGCCTTTGTTCCTTCAGCGATTGAAATTTTCCCGATTGATGTCGTGATGAATAAGCACACGCCTACAGGAGGAGTCGTTAATCCTATAACGAGATTGAGAACGCACATTACACCGAACTGAATGGGGCTAACTCCGATTGACGTTACGACAGGAAGCAGAACAGGGAATAATATCGTTAATGCCGCAATCGTCTCCATGAAGCACCCGACAAATAACAGGAATATATTGATGATGAGAAGAATGACGAATTTGTTCTGTGTGATTGAGAGAATCCAGTTCGCAATCATAGTTGGAATCTGCTCTTTCGTGAGGACATACGCAAAGACATTCGCGAATCCAACGAGAACCATTATTCCGGCAGCACCGACCATTGAATCACGTATAACAGCCAGTGCAGACTTTATACTGAGTTCCTTATAGATGAAGAATCCAACGAATAATGCATAAAGCACTGCGATAATACTTGCCTCTGTGGGTGTAACTATACCCGTCAATATTCCTGCGAGGATTATCACCATCATCAAGAGTGCCCAGAATGCCTCACGACCTGACGCGATAATCTCACGAAATGAAGCGCGCTTTTCGTTCTTGGGATAATTGCGCTTAACTGAAATTACCCATGCAACTAACATCATGCCCAGTCCCATTAAGATTCCGGGAATGACTCCGGCAACGAACATTTTAGATACGCTTATTCCCGTTAGAGTTCCGGCCATTATCATTGGCACTGACGGAGGGATTATAGGACCAATGCATGAACTTGCAGCCGTAACCGCAACAGAATAATCTGCGTCATAGCCGTCTTTCACCATTGCAGGAATAAGAATGCCTCCAAGTGAAGCCGCATCTGCCGCCGCTGTTCCTGAAACGCCCGCAAAAATCATAGACGCTCCGATGTTAGCGAGTCCAAGACCGCCGCGGATATGTCCGATTACTTTATCGCAGAAACGAACTATCTGATACGTAATGCCGCCCGTGTTCATGAGATTACCTGCAAGCATGAAGCCGGGTATGCATAACAGCGTGAATGAATCTAATCCAGAAAAAAATCTCTGTGCAAATGTAACGAGGGGCATGTTCTCAAGAATGAAGTATAACAGGCTCGATATGCCTAAACAGTAAGCGACAGGAAAACCAACGAATAAGAATACAAGAAAGCTCACGAATAATACTGCTACACTCATTACTGAACAACCTCCTCTATATCATAATTCCCGATTGATTCTTCTTCGGGGGATTTCAATAAATCTTTTGTGTCTGTTCCGAATAAAAGCAATATTATTTTCACGGCATATGATACAGCCTGTAATATCGCAAAGAGCAAAATCGAAAAGTTAATTGCCTGCATTGGAATCTGCATTGCTGTTGATACCATTCTGAAACGTAAGAATACGAATTTTGGAATCGAATAGACTGCAAGATATACATCAAATGCAATAAGAATCAGGCATACGAGAATCTCATAAATCTTTTTGAATCCTTCGGGGAATTTTGACGTGAAAATATCAACACGCGCGTATTCATCTTTCATTGAGACTACGCCTGCCCCTACAGCAACCGAATATATGAACAGGTAACGCGCAGCTTCTTCTGTCCATGAAGGGACAACAGGAAGAAACGTACGGCTGAATACCTGAACTACTACAGCACCGATATAGCCTAACATACCGATGACTGCAAGCAATGACAACAGCCAGTAATATATTTTCGTTAGAATTTTCATGATGATAAAAACTCCTTTGCGTAAAAAAATTGCCGATGCGGTATCAAACTCACACCGGCATTCTTAATTTCATTTCTGCTATTTGGGTTCTGCGGCTTTAATCTTGTCGTAAAGCGGCTTGAGATATTTATACTCGCCTTCCATGAGCTTCTGCATTGCTTCGTCAGCAAGTTTTGCAAATGCTGCCTGGTCAACGTCGCTAACGATCGTCATTCCCTTTGACGCTAAGAATCCTTCAAGCTCTGCCTCGTCCTTAAGGAATAATTCATGCTCATACTTCTGCATTTCTTTTCCGACTTCCTCAACTATCTTCTGAAGGTCAGCAGGTAATGCCTGGAAGCTCTGTTCTGCCATTGCGAAATATAACCATGTGCGTAAAGGCTCGGTTTTATTCAAAAATTTCTGGACTTCATAGAAATTTCCGGATTTAATCATCGCAAGAGGGTTCTCCTGACCCTGAATCGTTCCGCTCTGT
>JAFPWQ010000041.1 GCA_017394925.1 Synergistaceae bacterium | reverse complement strand
GGTATACTTGAACAGAACGAAGTATAGCACAAAAAAGTTAAATAGGCGCAATTCATCTCCAGCTTAAAGAAGCGGGAGTCTTCTTGCGCGGAAAGATAAAACGTCTCATGTTACCCATCTCCTTTTAGTTATTATTTTCTTTAATCCTCTTGTATGTCCCGTCTGCGTCGAAAGCATCCTTGAAAGTATCATTAACTTTCACGCTTACCGTGTCGGGATACTGGAACGTCAAAACAGCCTGATCGCCCCAATCATCATTGAAAGTAGCAGTCTTATCGCCCGGCTTGAGATAACCGTACATTACCATTCTGCTGCCCCTGCCTGCGAATGACACCTCAAACAACGATTCATCTCGGATCATCAGAGACAGACGCATGGATAATTCGCTTTCACTGTAAGCATATTCACCGGCAATGTCATCAATACCCGCATCATCAACAACACGATTTTGGATTGTCCGAATCCTTGCGAGTATGCTTTCTGCCCTCTCAAGCGTAACTCTGGTATACGCATCAGCTATTGAATAGTTGTCCCGAATGAAAGTTTCTGCACGTATATCGCGCTGTCCTGCAATCCAATCTCGCTGAGATTCCCTGAGAGCCTCGAACTCTGATTTGTCCATGACTTTCTCAGCTTCATTGTACGCTTGGGTTAATTTCTGGTCGGCTGCTGCAAATCCCGGAAATTTCTTCAGTTCGAGATACTGTTCATCACTGAGCGCGAACGCAGGAGCTGAAATCAAGAACAGTACCGCCAATGTTGTAATTAAACGTTTCATAATGAAACCCTCCTGTTGAATTTTTTATGGTAGAGATTATGACAAAGGCTCAAGCACCTTTACAGATATTGACGCCAACATTTGCGCAGAAATTTTTATTTTCGCGCAGATTCTAATTTTCACATGTTGCAGTGAAGGACAATATCAACGGAAAATATATTCTTCTCCGCTGTAACTTTCATTGTACCGTCATAATGCTTTACCGTATTCATTACTGAAACAAGACCTATTCCGTGTCCCTCCCGGTCAGAATGAGGCAAGCCGTTTCTCTTGAATTTAATTTTTCCGCTAAACGGGTTATCTATGGAAATGCCTATTATCGAGTCTGAAAGTAATGATGAAATCACATTTACATAACGCTGTTCCTTCGGGAGATTTTTCACGGCTCTTAATGAATTTTCAAGCAGGTTGCCGAGTATTACACAGTATTCTGATTCTTTCATAGGGAGGTTTTTCGGCAAGCTCAAATCCCAGTCAATACTCGTGTACTGACTCTCCGCGAACGCCGTGTAGTATGAAGCTATTGCCTCTACAGCTACATTGTCGCAATATCCCTTGTAACTTTTGCCCGCTATATCGTGGAATTGGGATAAATATTCCTGAAGCTCTCTTAATTTTCCTGCGTCTGATAACTGGATTATCACCAAAATATGCTGACGGAAATCATGACGTAATGCGCTTGTCTCCTCCATATAGTTCCGAAGTTCCTCGTAACGTTTGCTCTCCATCTGAAGCATTGTGCTTTCCTGCTGAAGCCTCGCGCTCTCGGAAATTTTCGCCGCTATCCACCACAGCAGATAATAAATTAACAGAACTGTCAATGGAACTAATGGCAAAACAACAAGTGCTATTATTCTGTAACGCCCAACAAGCAAATATTTAGGATAATCCGGTGTCATCCATGCTATTAAAAGAAGTGCCATAAACGGTATCAGAAAAAGGAAATCCCACATTCCGTTAATGCGTTCTTCCTGCAACAGCATGCGCAAATCTCTCGTCAAAATCTTGAAGAAAGCAAGTCCTATCAAGGCTGATAACCCAAGCGATACTAAACAAGATTCAATAGTTAAGAGACGTGTTGATTCCCAGAGGTCATTTACAGCCTCGAACCCTGCCATCAGCACTATAGAGTACAACAGACAAAACGCTCCTAACATTATTGATGTGAAGAAACAGAATAGCTTTCGCCCTAAAGTTATATTGACCGAAAAGAAGAAAACTAAGAACAGGAATGTTACGCTCACAATAAGAACAGGAATCACTGGCAGTAAATTAACTGCACTTACCCATGCTGCCCAAATAACAAAGACAGAAAGCAACACCCCTGAAATGCTGCAAGTTATCCAGTTTTTCCAGCGCAAATCCTCAATAAGCGGTAAATATATGAATACTGCATCAGGAATTATTATCGCTAATTCGAGTACGTAACGCATAAATGTTTTCATTTTTTACTCCCTCGTAATTTTCTTGCCCTCATGTTACTTATAAGATATTGGGAAAAAGCCTCTGTTACTTTTGACTGCCCGTTTACCCGAATCGGGTAACGTGTACCGTCCTTCATCACAAACACTCCTTTCTCCTGCGCCGATATTTGGGACATATTCACTATTATTCCACGATTACATAACAGGAAGCGCGAATCTTCAGCAAAGAGTTTTTCGATTTCCCTGAAAGTCATTATGCTTCGTATACATTTGCCGTCTGTTAAATTTATCTCGACTGTATGCTCCCTATTTGAGACAACCGAACTTATTAAACGCATTGGAATTTCGTACTGTGAGTGAGGGACTTTTATAGTTACTGTTGGATCCGTAGCTGTCAGTACACGTACTGCCTCGTCAAGAACTTTATCAACGTCCTTTTGGCTATAGGGCTTCAGAACATAATCAAACGGGTGAACAGGAAAAGCTCTCAACGCATATTCACCCGATGTTGTCATGAACACTATCAAAAGCTCTGTGTCCTCCAGCCTTAATTGCCTGGCAGTCTCTACGCCGTTCATGTCCTCCATTATTATGTCCATGAATACGATATGAAACACTTTAGGGGAAAAGTCCTTCAGCATTTCTTCTCCGCTCGTGTAAGACTGTATTACGCTTAGTTCATGAACACTGCCGTATGCCCAGTTACGGATAAAACTTTTCAGTCTTAATACATCTGACAACGTATCATCGACTACCGCAATATTTAATTCCAATGCAGTAATTCCTACTTTCCGTTAATTCTCCTTCATGTACATTTTGAATATGTGATAGAGTTCTTCTCCTCGCTCTTCGGTAGCTTTCGTGTAAGCCTCTATCTTTGAATAGCCCTCATTCATGAAAGCACGGGCTGCTTCATCGCGTCCGCTTTTAATCCATTCGCGCTGTTCTTCTTTGATACTCGCAAATTCAGAACGGGGCATGACATTCTTTACGTTATTGTATGCGTCCGACAAAAACTTATCTGCTTCTGCAAAATCAGCACTGGACTTCTTCATTCTCAAGTATTCCGCATCGCTCAGGGCAAACGCTGGGACTGTGAACACTAAAACTACCGCAACTATTGACATTAAACGCTTCATGAAAATCTCTCCTCCTTAATCATCAACAACAAGCGACACAATCGCCCAAGTATTTTTGCCATTATACTTGTAGGGTTTAGCTCTGGCTGTGAACGTTGAGCCTTCACTGCCATGTTCAGGTTCATATGTTTCTCCGCGCATGATGATGATGTTACCCTGCTTTTCAGCCTCATAGACTCTCGCGTAAAATGCAGACTCGCCGTCCGCGCCCTCAAAGTGATAAACTCTGCCGTCATAATGACCGTAACTATCTGACGCACTCTGATGATTGATTTCGCGGTCAAAATATTTCTTCACCGACTCGGCAACATAACTTTTATCGATGATTAACGAACCGTAAGGGCAGTTTTTTTTCGGGCATCTCTTTATCCGGGACTTGAAGTTGTTCCTGTAGTTGTGCCAGATTCCGAAATCCGCAAGCTCGCTGTCAGATAAATCATCAACGTGGAATTTCATCATTCCCAACTCTGTGAAGTTGCTCACGAACGTACTCATTCTTTTCAGCTCTGATGATGACGCACCGAATGCCGCACCGCTGAATATCATCATAACGATTAACGCGCATAAAGTTTTCTTCATTTTTCCCCGTCCTTTCAAAAGCATTATTCAGGTTATTAGAAGCCTGACAACTTTAATTTTATTCATTATGTCAAGAAATATTTAATTTTGTAAATGGCCAAGTCAACGTTTGCGCAGAAAAAATATTGTTTGCGCAGGAATAAGCTGCCCTTTTTGTTGCAACTGCTATAATCCCTCAATACTCATATTTATCAGGAGGAAAATTTATCGTGAAGCACAAAACGTTCTTGGCTGTGGCCGTGTTCATCTTTACGGTTCTGACCGCAGGAGCTTACGGAAGCAGCTTTTCAGACTCCCAGACCTTCAAATTCACCGAATATCCCTGGGTGAACTCCAATATCATCGGGCGCGTCCCGGAAAGCTACAGGCCATCACCGCAAGAAGACTTTTACGTCTGGAAGAACCACGACTGGCTCGTCAGCACTAAGCTCAAACCAGGCAGAAACAGGGCGGACGCATTCGATGAGCTTGACGACAGCATACGGGAGAAATTAACAGCACTAATGACTGACCCGACACTTTCAGGACATGATGCCGAACTTCTGCAAAATCTCTACAGCTCTTGGCTCAACTGGGAATCAAGAAACGCAGAGGGCGTGAAGGTAGCACAGCGAGCCTTCAACATCGTCAAGTCCTTTAACTCGATTAATGACCTCACAGCTTACCTCGCAAGCAGGGACTTAAACGCTAAATCTTTGTCCTCAATGTTCGTGTATTCCATTGCCCCGGACATGAACGACTCAGAATATTACTGTCTGTACCTGAAACCTACTTACTTAAGGCTTGAGGATTC
>JAFPWQ010000334.1 GCA_017394925.1 Synergistaceae bacterium | reverse complement strand
GGCGGCTTCGGCTTTCTTCTGCTCATTCTGAACGTTCTTTAAGAGTGAGTCCGTTTTCTTAATCGTTGAATCAAATTCTTCGCGTTTCTTCTTTAATTCGTCAGTCTGTTTGGCAATTTTAGTTTTATTCTCTTCAAGTTTATTTCTTGCATCCGTAAGCTGACGTTCCTGACGCGCAAGTTCTTCAAGCATTAACTGATCCTGCCTTGCGAATCGTCTTAACATGTACGCTGTATTGACTGCCTCATGAGGTCCCTGCGAATTAAGAATTAGGCTCAAATTATTTTCTTCGGGCGTGAACTTGTACATGTCTACGAGTCTGCGCTTTAAATTTGCGATTATTATTCTCATTGATTCATTCACGCGGGCTATGCTTTTATTCAGTTCAGTAACGGAAATCTGAAGCCTTGAGTTTTCCTTTTCGAGATCATCCATTGCATTCTGTGATTCGTTTGCGTTCTGCTTTAATCTGGATAACTGGCTCAGCAAATTTTTTGACTGCTTCGATTTCTCTTTTGCAATCGCGTTATACTGCTGAATCTTTTTCTTCATGTCGCTCTGACTCTTCTGCTGATCCTTTATCTGTTTATCTATATTCGCACTGTATGCAGGTATTACAAAGCAGATAATCATTAATGCGGCCATTAATTTTTTCATCGTGAAAGTTATTCCCTCCCTTGCTATTTCTTCAGAAATCTTATCGGATTTTCAGGTGTTCCGAATACGCGTACTTCAAAATGCAAATGATAACCCGTAGTGTTGCCGGTCTTACCGACTCTCGCAATCGTTGCTCCTTCTTTCACTACCTGGCCTTCTTTTACGAGACTTGCAGACAAATGCGCGTACAGAGTCGAATATCCGCGTCCGTGATCTAAAACTACAACTCTTCCGTAGCCTCTGAGCCAGCCGTCATAAATTACTTCTCCTCCTGCGGGTGCCTTTATGGGTGTTCCGTTGGGAGCTGCAATATCGATTCCAGAATGAAGAATCCTGCGCTTAAGAATGGGATGTGTCCTGTAACCGTAACCGCTTGAAATTCTTCCGCGAACGGGCCAGTTAAACATTGAGCCTTTACCGACGGGCAAATATGACTGCTGAGCTTTCTTTTTACGCTGCAATGCCGCTATCATCTGACCTGCTGCCTTCTGTGCCTCTTCAGCCTCTTCTGCTGCCTTCTCTGCTAATGCCTTCTTTCTTTGAATCGAATTTATGAATGAGTTCGTATCTTTGATGCTCTGCTTGTACTTGTCGCGCTGATTCTGAATCGAAATCGTCTGCTCTTTCAGTCTCTCTTGATGATCATTCATCGTCTGACGTGAGAGATCCATGTTCTGCACACTCTCGTATAATTCTGAGAGTATAGCCTCGTCCCGGTCATTCACGAGCTTGAGCAAATGCGCAGTATCTACGGCTTCGAGTACGCTTCGTGAGGCAAAAAGAGTTTTCATTTCTGCTGATTCGCCGTACTTGTACATGTCTAAAAGTCTTCCGCTCATTTTCTGTGAGAGCGCATCAATTTTAACCTGTTCTTTTTTCATGACCTCATCAAGAGTCTCTATATTCTCCTGAATCTTTTCATTCTGCAGTTCAAGAACTGTAAGCTCCTGACGCGCAAAAGTCTCGTCCTGCTGAAGTGTATTTACTTTCGTGAGCAGACCTTCAACCTGTTTCCCCATTCTCCGAATCTGATTCCTGTAATCCTGAATCTGCTTGTTTAACTCCGAACGCTTTTTTTCTTCCGCTGAAATCTGTGCGTCTATGCTGGGCTTTGCTTTTTTCTTCGATGCTGAATTCACTTTTTCAGGAAGAATTATTATTATCATGGCCAGAAGTGTAAGAAGGGCAAAAAATTTTTTCGTCCTCTCCATAATGAATCACTCCGGCTTAGTGATTGCGTTTATGAATCTCGCAACTACCAGATAACTGCATACCCAGCCCAATGTCGCACCGAATCCCGCAAGTAATGCACAGAAACGCCAGATAATTCCCTGCTCAGTGATTAAACTTGAATGCAGAAAAGGCAGATTGCTCTGAATGAATGCTATTCCCGGAAAATATGCCGCTACTATTCCTCCTGCCGCTATAATCGCTCCCAGCAATGCAAGCAGTGTTCCCTCAAGCACAAACGGTGTTGCAATATATGACCTCGTTGCACCGACAAGATACATGATGCCGATCTCCTCACGCCTTGAGTAAAGCGAGATGTGAATCGTGTTGTATACGACCAGTGCAGTAATTATTACCGAGAGCATGAACATTACGAATGCTACCCGTGATGATATTCGCGACAATGCAGATATTCTTCTTACGACCATTCCGGCATAAACGACATCTTCAACTTCGGGCATGGCCTGCAGTGCTTTCACTAACGGCTCAACATCTCTTGCGCTGTTCACGTGAATCTCAAAGTTCCAGGGGATTGGGTTATCGCCAATCATATCAAGCGCACGTGATTGTGATCCCATTTTCTCCTGTAACTTTGCAAGCGAGTCTGACGGAGACCATGCACGCATTCTGTAAACATATTCGAGTGATTGAATGCGTTCTGAAATCGAATCTATATTAATCGTATTATCCTTCACTAAATACGCCTGCACTACTAATTCACTTTCAAGACGCGTGAGTAAATTCTCAAGATTAAGCGAAAATAATGTAGTTACGCCCAGTATCCATAACATAACGCCTGCGGTTATAAGCGTGAGAAGACCTAAGACCCAGTGATGTACGATAAGCCTCCATGTATCACGCAATATATATTTTAATGTAGTCATCAGCCTGTATATGTGCCTCCTATCTCATCACGTATTAATCTCCCGTTGTCGAGTTCTATCACCCTCTGACGCGATGCATTTACTATGCTTTGATTATGCGTAGACATCACGACAGTAACACCTGCAGAGTTAATCGCAAATAATATTTTCATGACCTCTGCGGCCGTGTGAAAGTCTAAATTACCGGTCGGCTCATCAGCAATGAATAATGACGGTGAATTTGCCAACGCTCTTGCAATTGCGACTCTCTGCTGCTCTCCGCCGGATAACTGAGCGGGTCTCATGTTCCTTCTGCGCCATAAGCCTACCTGATTGATTACGTCCTTCGTTCGTTCGGCTACGATTCTTTTCGGGACAGACATGGCTTCCATAGCAAACGCGATATTCTCATAGACAGTCAGAGTCTGAATCAGTCTGAAGTCCTGAGCAACGAGTCCGACATCACGACGGTAATACGGAACATCAGCACTTCTCATTCTGCGCAGGTCAAAATCTCCGACGGCTACAGTTCCTCTTGAGGGCAATAATTCACGGGTGATTAAACGCAGAAGTGTAGACTTGCCTGAACCTGTCTGACCGATAATATAAACGAATTCTCCCTGTTCTATATTAATATTAATATCAACGAGTGCAGCAATATCCGGCTCGAAAATTTTGCTCACTCCTGAAAACATAATATTCATTGCGAATCAGCCCCTTTGTATTTCATGCGCTCATTCATTGCCTGCCCTGTTTCGTATTCTCCCCACACTGAATATATAATATCGTGTACGCTCATTCGTTTATGTTCCCGCAGTTCCGAATAGATTTCATGATTCAGATATACCCACACGAAAAACATTGTGCCCATGTCCCTGCCAAAACGACCAAGAATTAACCAGCCTGATTTAGGGTTATAGACTAAGAGCGGCGAAACATTCTGCATGGTCATACGTTTGAGCTCAAGAGCTGAGAATGAAAGCGATTCGAGTTCCGATATTGCAGACTGATCCGGCATATCCATTATTGAGAACCAGATATGCGATACTAAATTGCTCCGCGTGAATAATTCCGGGCCTGCTCTTAACCATGCTTTTAACCTTCCGACTGTTTCCATTTCATTGCGCGACAATGCAAATCTCAATGTCCAGTATGCCTTAGCCAGAATCAAATCATTCTTCATGGCCATGTAAAAATCTTTCTCGTCAGGCAGTTCTGAATCATTCTGACTGAACACTGAATGATAACGCATGAACGTACGCAGCATTAAGACCGTTGCATGATAATTGCCGGGAGGATCCGTAAGCATGAATAATTCTTTTCGCAGTGCCGTTACAGTTTTTCCCGGCAAAATCGTAGGCTGTGATCCTTCATTGATGAGAGATAATACTTCATCGTCATAGAGTGATACGTTCTGTGAATCTCTTCCGTCTGAACTGTCCGCATATATCCATTTACCGCCTGATGTTCCCAGTAAATATTTATTGTGAGGCAAGAGAAGCATAACTGAAGGTTCTTCGGGCAATTTTACGCCGCTGGGTGCGTTATCCGGCGGAAGTTCTGCAAGCGTTCCGTTGGACATCAATTCAAGCAGCATTTTTTCATCACCTCTTCATTGATTCAAATCATCTTTGATTTTCACATTATATATCACGAAACATATCGCGAAGTAATAAGCCGTGTCTTAATCCGTTAATGCTTACCCGTAATATTTTTGCGTTTAAGATTCTCATTGCGGATAAAATAATACATGCACTGCCGAGAATAACATCTGCTCTTGATGCAGGAAGGCCAATAATATCTTGCCGTTCTTTGAGCGTTAATGATGAGTACATTTGAATCTGACGAACTATATCGCGCTGTGTTAATGTGCTTCCGTGAAGTTTTGAGGGCATAAAGTTTTCACACGCATGTTTGACGCTCGCCATCGTTACGACCCCTCCGCCAACACCAATGAATTCGCACGGGCTGAATTTAAATCTCTCAATGTCATTCTCAGTGAATAATTTCATCACGTATTCGATTGCCTGCTTGTATAACGAGCCTTTAACGGGTCTGTCCTGAAAGCAAAAAAAACGTTCCGAGAGATTAACAGCACCAATCGGAACGCTTACTGATTCTTTCATGTGTCCGTCTGAGCCTGATACGAACTCCGTACTTCCGCCTCCTGAATCAAACATCACAGCTTCGCCCTCAAGACTGAATCCGTCAACCGCTCCGAGCCATGAATAACGCGCTTCTTCCTGCCCGGTGAAAACATGAACATCAAGACCGCATTCATCTTTCACCATACGGATAAAGACATCAGAATTTTTTGCTGTCCTGAGTGCCATTGTCCCGACAACAAAAATATCTCTGGTGAATCTCTTCGCTCTTTCCGACATTCTCACGACTGCATCACATGACGTTCTCATGTTTTCGTCTCTGAGCATTCCAGTTGATGACATTCCGCGACCAAGTCTGACTACTTCAGTCTCATCACGTATCACACTTACACGGCCTTTGTCTATTTTTGCGATTCTCATCTTGATTGAATTACTGCCAATATCAATTACAGCTCTAATCATCGCGCCGCCTCAGTGATTCTTCGAGTACAAAGAAGAATGATGTTACTGGAATCGTGAACAATAAGCCTAATGTGCCCGCTAAACTCTGCACTATCTCCTGAGCTATATACGGGTCATTAAGTACGCCGGAAATTTCGACTCCTGCACTGCATATTAATACTGCCATAGGTAATGAGCTGCCCATGTACGCAAGTATGAGCGTGTTAATCATACTGCCGAGTACTTCACTTCCGACATTAAGACCTGCAAGCAAAAGCCTGTCCAGCGGAATATTGCTATCATAGTCAACGAGTTCTGACATTGAAGCCGTGATTGAGATTCCGACATCGAGAACTGCACCTATTGATCCGATTAGAACACTGGCAAGCAGTAAGCCTTTCATGTTGAGTCCCGGGAGAGTTGACGCGAGCAATGCAGCACCTTCACCAGACAATCCGATTAACTGCCACACGTACACCATTAATGCACCGGAAGCAAAACCGCATAATGCACCTCCGAGACTGCCCAGCAACGCAACAAGACGATAGCGCGCATAAGGGACTACACATAATATCGTTACAGTTGAAATTATCAGAACAGATGCAAGTGCTAAAGGTACAGGCTGCCAGCCCTGAGAGATTAACGGAATCATCGTGAAGACAAGAACAGTTATTGATGCTCCGAGTCCAAAAAGCGCAAAGAAGCCTCTTCTGCCCGTCAACGCTATGAATAACGCACATATTCCCATGATGATTCCTGCAAGTGAAGGTACACGGAACGCATCAGCGATTGAATACTGCACTCTCCCGTCGCTGAACATGTCCCACACGAGCAAATATCTTCTGCCGGGTATAATTTCAATGCCTGTCCCTGAAAGCCGGACTGTATTAACGCTCAGAACTTCATCTTTGTTATTGCCCGATAAAACTTGAATCACTGTCTTACGTTCAAGCATTTCGTAGCTCTCTTCCTGTTCATTTTCGGGAGGAATTATTTGCTCAGGCCCGGCCTCAATCACTCGGACTATCAGAGACTCGTTATTGTTCCAGTTACGGACAGCAAAGTAATCTGCAGCATAATAGAATGCACCCGCAAATATCAGCGCAATAATTATCTTCATAATGAAAGTTTTCATTTTCATCACGTAACCTTAAACCCCCTCGCATTAATGAACTCTCTCATGTCATCTGGAATATCAGCTCTAAATTTTTTACCGGCAATCTCATTTAGTGATTCGTGAACATCATCATAGAATTCAAGTTCGTATGCATGTAACAACGGGCGTGTTATGTTCTTCATCTTTTTGTTCGCGTGAAAGTCTCCGTATTTCCTGTCGCCTAATATCGGGTGCTTAATGTGTGCCATATGTACACGTGCCTGATGAGTTCTGCCTGTGAGAAGCTCAAGCATTACGAGCGAATATTCACCGTCAGTATCAATGCATGTACACTTAGTGATTGCAGGCTGCCCTTCATCTGAGACACTCACGAGATTATTTTCTGAATCCTTCAGTAACGGCGCATCTATAATCACGTCTTCATTCACTCTTCCGACGACAACGGCCATGTAAAATTTTCTAACTCTGCGGGTCTTGAATAATTCCTCAAGTGCGCGTAATGAATCACCATGAAGAGCAACAGCAAGTACACCCGTAGTATTCCGGTCTAATCTGTGAACAGCGGCAGGCATAGTTGAACCTGTCATTGCCCACACACGCGAAATTACACTGTCTCCGTCTGGTTCATCGGGCTGTACGAGAATTCCCGAAGGCTTATTGAGAATTAACACGTTGAGGCCATGAAAGATAATTTTAATTTTTCCCCATGACGCTTTGAATTTCTTCACGTGATTCGATTCGTCATTTAATGCCCATGGAACAGCAAGCTCATCTCCAGTATGTATATGCGTTCCAGGTTCACGGACTCTCTTTGAATTTACGCGCACTTCACCTTTCCGAATAGCTTTCATTATCTCGCCGAGTGTTACATTCTTCCAGAGTGATCGCAATGTTCGGTCTAATCTTCTGTCATCGTGATCCTGCGTGAGTTTTAACGTATAACTCATCTGGGCTTGATTCCCCTCCATAATTTGCGTTCTACAAGGCTCAGGTAGTCAGTCATTTCTGCACCGCCTCCGATTGAATCCATCTGTAATTTCCAGTAGCTTAACTTGAAATCAAGATCATCAGCCGTATTCACTATCATTGCTTCTGGTGTTGCAGGCACAACAGGAGAACTGTATTCGCGTTTTCCGTGATGACTCAGAATTATATGTGCGATTGCCATTGTTATATCGTCTTCGAGTTTCTCAAGCTCAGCGCAGTGCATGAACATGTAATATCCCATTGAAATATGTTCGATTACATTTCCGGCTACTGTCATTGATGGTGAAGGGAAGATTGAATATGCTTCTGTCTTGCCTATATCATGAAGTAATGCACCGGCGATAACTAAATCCAGATTAACGGGTATTCCGAACTCTGAATAATGCTTTGAGATTCCGATTGCACCTTCAGCAACTGATACTGAATGTTCAAGCAGCCCGTTCGTATATGCATGATGAAGTGAAATAGCAGCAGGCCAGACATGAAATTTTTCCCATATTCCATGCTTGAAGAAGGCCGCATTGACGAAATCCTGAAGAGGCTGATACTTTATCGATGCAATTAAATTCCTGAATGACGATTCAAGAAAATCATATGGCAATTTAGAACGCCGCGTGAATGTCTGAGGGGGATAATCTTTCTGATCGAGATAATATACGCTGTCAAAATTCTATTGCAGCTGATCTTTGAACTCTCCTATGAGACCATACACACCTACAGATGAGCCTTCAAACTTAATGCCGCAGTTGTCCGGGTCAATCGGAAATTTTTCTCCGCCTTGTGTGTTCCACCAGATCGAAAGCGGCCACACTTTACCTTCAAGCTCTCCTGTTGAATCAGCAATCGTTAATTCCCAAAACGGATTATTATTGCGGTCCTTCCGTCTGTTGAAATGTGAGACTATACCCATAGCTTTGAATTCTGAGTTTGCAGGAAGGTCTTTTACTTCCTTGATGCTAAGATAATTTTTCATGGGAAGATTTTAGTTTTGCCTTTCGTATTCTAAATCAAATTTTCGTAATATTATATCAGTGTGTTATCTTCACAATTAAAGGAGAGAGCGTAAATGATTCTTTCAGGACTTGAGATAAAAAATCACATAGGGAATGAGATAATAATAGACCCGTTCGACGAAAAAAAATTAAATCCCAACAGCTATAATTTATCTTTACATAATGAGCTG
>JAFPWQ010000333.1 GCA_017394925.1 Synergistaceae bacterium | reverse complement strand
TAAATGCTCAAGAATGAATCTTGCATCACTGAAATCATCTCTGAATTCCTCAAGCGTGTTAATCAGCGTAACAGGAATCATTTTTTCACTGCGCATGTTTCCGAGCATACATTCAAATTCTGAGGGCGTATTCGGAAGTTTAAATCCGTCAAATAATTCACGCACTAATCCGTGTTCAGGGAAAGGAGGTTTATTTGCGTCATTCACGATTTGAACCGTCGCACTTAACGCTGAACGTGCCATAATTCCGCCGAGCTTTTTGCAGAACGCGTTGAATCTGTCAGAGCCGTAAATTATTCCCTGAAGTATTGACGCGTCCGCAAGTCCCATAATGCCAAGCCCAACAGGACGGATTAATTTCGTTCTCTCGCCGATTTTCTCCAACGGATACATGCAGGCATCAATCACTAAATCAAGATAGTACATTGACCTGAAAACTTGTGCCTGTAATTTTTCCCAGTCAAAAGTTTTGTCGGGCTTCACGAAGACTTCAACGTTGATTGAGCCTAAATTACAGCTCGTGAAATTCGGCAATGGCTGTTCTCCGCATGGATTGGTTGACTCTATGTCCCATTCAGCTCCGCCCAGTTTGAGCAGATTGTCCTGTCTTGCACGGTCGATGAAGAATACACCGGGATCTCCGCGTTTCCATGCAGACTCGCAGATGTGATTCATGAGGTCTTTTGCCTTCACTGTATTAACTACGCTTCCGTCAACACGTGAATGCAGATCAAAATCTTTATCGCTCGAAGCATCATTCATGAGCTTGTCGGAAATTGCAACGGATATATTGAAGTATGAGAGCTTTCCGTCTTCGGTCTTGCAGTCAATGAAATCGTAAATATCAGGATGATCATCGAATAACATTCCCATTAAGGCCGCGCGTCTCTTTCCTCCCTGAACGACAACAGCACCCATTGTGTTCCATGTCTCCATGAATGACACAGGACCCGATGCCTTGCCTCCTGTACCGCCGGCAATCTCTGAGCTGTGTTCGCGCAGATGTCCGAAGTTGCCGCCTACACCGCCTCCGAATTTTGAGATTATGCTCGCGTTCTTCACACTCTCGAATATGCCCTCTATGCTGTCAGGGACGCTTATCACGAAACACGCGAATAATTGCTGATTCTTCGTGCGTGAATCATAGAGCTTTTTGTAGTCGTCATATGTCATTTCGTCCGGCGATTTATAGATTATCTCTGCATATTCGGGGATAATTGTTAAGCCTGCCGCCGCACTGAATAAACACGGTGAGTTGAATAAAAATCTGCGGTTTAATATATCACTCGCGATATTCTTCTCAAGCGTGATTAACCATTCAATAGAGTCCGTGTAATTTACTTCGGCACTCGCTACTGTCCTTGATACGCGCCTGACAAATTCCTCAAAGTTATTTTCTTTTCTTGTTGCTTTTATTTCAGAATCATATCGTGATACAAAATATCTTTGCTCAAGAAGCCACACAGCATTTTCTGATAGTCTTGATTCACTTTCAGGTTCAAGAGAACGCGAATCAATTTCCGTGTTGAAGTAGTTTTTTATGTTCTGGATGCTCATCTTTCTGAAAATACACTCTCCTTTAGCAAAAAATACCCTCCGACCCCCCTTTACCCGGAGGCCGAAGGGTTAATTCACTCATATTTTAGTGTTTGAAGCTGTGTTTACTGGAAATCTCTGTAAACTTTCACGAGTTTCGCAAACAATCCGTCCTCTGCTCTTATTTCCTTAAGCGCAAATTCCAAATGCACAGTCTCAATGTCTTCGCCGCTTAACGACATTGAACGCACAGAGAAATCCGCACTGAGAACATTACGCACTGCATCAAGAATTTGACCGAAACCGAAAATTCCTGCTATCGGTGTAAGAGTCGCAAATACGCCGTTAGCATCATCGTTGAGCCATGACTGAATGCCTGCGAAATCAATCCACCATGAAGAGATTGAATTTTTGCTCATGAGTTCACCGAATGCGCCTTCAGTGTTCGGTCTGTCAGAGAAACTTGCGAGTTCTGCAAACGCTATGCCTAATGTGTTGCCTGCGTTGCCTATTATGCATGATACCGGGCTCACTGACGAATCAACCTGTAATATTCCATCGTGAATTTTATGGAAATGCGGCGATTTCGTGAGAGTGTTATATACTTTCGAGGCCGCACCCTTTGCTCCTGTCTGTGAGATATAGAGCGCGGGTATCTTGAACGATTCAAACATTACGCTTCCGTTAATGACCAGTGAGAACGGACCGGTGAATAATGCGTATACATCTTCTTTTGCAATTCCGAAACGCTTCTTTAGCTGTCCTAAAATGAAATCAAGACCATCTTTTGCGTCTTTAACTTCTTCTGTACCTGCAAGATTAAACATTCCCCCCGCAGCAAATATCGGTGTCGATGCTCCGCCTGAATTCCTGAGGTCTATATAGCCGCCTTTGACGGGTTTAACGTTCGGTATTTTCTCTGCATATTTTTTCGCAGTGGACTCAAGGACATTATTATGTGATGAGAGTATGAATTTGCCGGGCTGACTCTCGAATCCAAGCTCAAGATTGAACGGTTTAGCCATGTATTCACTGAGTTTTAATTCTTTGAGCTCTCCGCTGTCATCAAGTACTTCTGCTGTCTTAGGGTCAACGTGAAGCATTGCAAAATCCTTCGTGCTGAATGCCCTTGCGTTAATCAACGACAATCTTGCTTTCTTGTCTTCAAGAGCCTTCACTGATGCTTTCACGTCATCTTCTGAGAGTGCGAGAATAATTACATCGTCAACGGCCTTAACGAATATTGCGTTATCGATTCTGAGAATATTATCGTCTGCATTCTCAACTTTTATCATTGTCTCTGCAAGTGCTATTAACGGGCTTTCTGTTCCAAGCAGTAATTTAGCGATGTCCTTTGCGCTTGCTTTTCCCTGTGAGATATTACGCACGATTGAATTCAGTTCAGGGCTTACAGTAAAGGCAGCCTGCATGAAAACTTCCTGCGATTTTGCATCTTTTCCTGAAACACCTGCAAGCACTACTGCAGATTTCAGCGGCGTATTCTGTGCAAATGCGCTTATCATTTCGATACCGCCGATAATATCATTTGAGCTCTCTGACGCTAATATCAACGGCATGAACGTATTAATATTAGCTTCGGACAAAAGCCATTTCAGGAACTCTGACGTGTCATTGAGTTTCAGAACCGCATAGACTGATTCATCAGGGCGTGAGCTTAACGCGTTTTCAGGAAGTGAATCAGAACATGCTGTACCCGTGAAGATCATGACTGCGAGAACTGAGAGTGCAATAAATCTTCGTGATTTCATGAAAAATATTCCTCCTTTGTGTTATGAATATAAAGCGATATAAAGCGATAAAATAACCCCCTCGCGAAAATGCAAAGGGGTATGCGAAAAATTAGCCTTTGTAGGCCGTGTAAATCTCAAGGAATGAAGCAGGCTTCAATGACGCTCCTCCGACAAGCGCGCCGTCAATGTCCTTCATGCTTAACAGCTCTTTTGCGTTTGAGCCTTTCACACTTCCGCCGTAAAGAATCACGACTTTGTCATCGCCGATTAACTTTCTGCTCCATGCGCAAACTTCTTCTGCCTGATCGGGTGTTGCCGTCTTGCCCGTTCCGATTGCCCAGACTGGCTCATATGCGTAAATGATTTTATTCACTTCTGCAGGAATGAGTGAAGAAATTGCGCTCTTTAACTGACGTTCCATGACCGTAAACGTGTTTCCTGATTCGCGTTCTTCAAGCGTCTCGCCGTAACACAATACCGGGCTGATTCCAGCATCGAGAACGGCTTTAACTTTCTTCGCGATGACTTCATCACTCTCAAGGAAGATATGCCTGCGCTCACTGTGGCCGATGATGATATGTGTTATGTCATATTCCTTCAGCATTGGAATCGAAATCTCGCCGGTGAATGCTCCCTTTGGCTCATAGTACACGTTCTGTGCGCCAAATACTATGCCGTTCTTCTTTGCACCCTGTGATAACGGCCATAATGACGTGAACGGTGCAAAAATCCCGACTTCAAGATTCGCATCGGCCTTCAAAGGGGCATATGCAGGTGTGAACTCCTCAAAGAACTTTTCTGTCTCTGAGTAAGTGTTGTTCATTTTCCAGTTGCCGTAAAGATAAATTTTCTTGCTCATGATTTACGCCTCAATTCTGAACGGTTCCATGCCTGGTAATTTTTTGCCCTCGCAGTATTCAAGGCTTGCACCGCCGCCCGTTGAAACATGCGAAACTTTATCGGCAACTTTGAACTGTCTGACTGCACTTGCCGTGTCTCCTCCGCCGATTACTGTTACAGCTCCCTGTTTCTGTGTGAGTTCTGCAACTGCTTCAGCGAGTTTCTTTGTGCCTTCCGCAAATTTCGCGTCTTCAAATACTCCCATAGGGCCGTTCCATAAAACTGACTTTGCACCGTCAAGAGCAGCGATGAATTTCTTCACTGTCTCAGGGCCAATATCAAGTCCCATTTTACCCGCAGGCATTGAATCACTTGATACTGTCTCAAGGTCATCTGCATCCATTCCTGACGCAACTACGCTGTCAACTGGAAGCAAAATCTTTACGCCCATATCAGCGGCCTTCCTGAGTGTATCTTTTGCGAAGTCTAATCTTTCTTCATCGCATAATGACTTGCCGATCTCTTTTCCCTGCGCCTTGAGGAACGTATATGCCATTCCTCCGCCGATTAAAATCGTGTCTGCCTTGTCGAGAAGATTACCGACGATTGCTATTTTATCCGAGACCTTTGCGCCGCCGAGTATAAGCACATAGGGCTTTGCAGGATTTTCGCTTACTGCACCGAGCATTTCACCCTCACGAATGAGCAAATCACCCGCAAATGCATCTTTCACGAATGAAATCACGCCGCATGTTGAACAGTCTGCACGGTGTGAGGCACTGAATGCGTCCATAACGAAAACGTCAAAAGGAGCCGCCATTGCCTTTGAGAAATCCGGGTCATTCTTCTGCTCTTCTGGATGATAACGCGAATTCTCAAGCACAACTATCTCGCCGGGCTTTAACGCGTCAACTGCCTTTGCGACTTTCGGACCAACACAGTCATCAATGAATATTACTTTGAGACCGTATGCCTTCTCAATATCAGGGACAATCTGTGAAAGTGAGAATGCCGGATCAACTTTTCCCTTCGGCCTTCCGAAGTGTGAGACAAGAGCGACCTTTGCACCTGCATCAAGCAATTTCTTTAATGTGCTTGTGTGCGCACGGATTCTTGAGTCGTCCGTTACTTTGCCGTTCTTGAAGGGTACGTTGAAGTCAACGCGCATTAATACTTTTTTTCCGGCTACATCAGAAGGCTTGAATGTTTTTAGCTTCATGATTATGTCCTCCGTATTAAATGATTTAATTTTCCGAGATTATTTTCTGGATTTTATCCCACCGATATTTTACAGCAGATTTTTTGATTTTACGTTTTAATTTTTCTCCGAGCCCCTCAAGTGATTCGTCAGGGTAGGCGAGACGCAGTTCTACGACCTCACGCAAATTTTCGGGAAGTGATTCAAGCATTCCTTCGGCAATAATTTTTCTGGCGAGTTCAATTTGTCTTCGTGCAGCATTCACACTTCTTGCTATATTCGCGGCATCGTAATTGCGTTCGAGATTAACACGGTTCCTTAATGAACGCATCATTACCATTGAGTCAAATTCTAATGCTCCTGATGTCATGCCGGATTTATGCAGAAATGTCATTATGTCATCGTGATTGCGTAACGTGAATTCGTTTCTGTGCTCTTTCCATGATAACCCAGTGAGCTTAATTATGCTTCGTGTTATGTCTGCAATATTTTTATCCGCGATTATGAGTGTCAGATAATAGCCTGACTTTGGGAAATATAATCCGCCTGTGCTGCCCCATAAGCCTTTGAGCCATTGCCATGATGAATTTATATTCTTCGGGAGCTTTAATATTTCGTGAGGACAATTGAATCTTATTGACGGCTTTTGATTTTTGCGTGTGGTCATTGAGATGCCTAATGGGATATTTTGATTCGCAAAGTATGACGTGAGAGTCCAGAGTTTAATTTTTCCCGGACCTGTTAATCTTCTTGCCGCTCTGATGCGATTCGTGC
>JAFPWQ010000332.1 GCA_017394925.1 Synergistaceae bacterium | reverse complement strand
TTTCAGGATTAGGCTTCATGATGAACAGCGCGATGAATAATTTAATCACGTATGCAGTTGTCAGACCGCCGGAAAATAAAAACAGCCATTCGCATAACTGGAACATTAACATCTCGGAATTTGCGCTCATGAATGCAAGACTGCCCGCACTGCTCTGCGCTAAATGTGAAAGCTCGTGAATATGCTCAACGATTGCTTCATGCACTAACGTTTTGCCCAAGTAGCCGTTAAGCAGAGGAGCACCCATTAAGCCAAGTCCGCCCATTATGAACGCGAACATGAGAACAGGTTTTCCCTTTCCGAAGCCCTTAATATCATTGAGATTTAATTTATGCGTGTTCATGTGAACGACTCCGGCGCATAAGAATAATACGAGTTTAATCAGCGAATGCCCTATCATGTAAAGCAATGTACCCCGAACGGCCAGATCATTATTCACGCCTAAGAAGCACTGCATAGAAACGCCCGTTAAGATAAAGCCTAACTGAGACATTGAAGAACAAGCTAACGTGCGCTTAATATTCACACTGAAGACAGCGAGAACTGCACCCAGTACCATTGTAATCATGGCAAGAATTAAGAGCATGAATCCCCAGTACGAATCATGAATGAATATGCCGGAACTCAATACAAGAATTCCGAATAAGCCCGACTTTGTGAGAAGTCCTGAGAGTAACGCGCTTGACGGTGCCGGTGCCGCTGTATGTGCTGTTGGAAGCCAGATGTGAGACGGGAATATTGCCGCTTTTGCCGCAAATCCAACGAACACGAGAAATCCCGAAATGTATAATGCGCCTCTGTCAGCAGGTCTGAATTTCGCAAGTTCATCTATATCAAGTGTACCTGCCTGTGCATAAAGCAATATTAATCCCGTGAGCGTAACAAGCCCGCCTATAATCGCAATGGCTAAATATGTCTGCGCGGCACGCTGGGCTTCTGGTGTCTCGTCCTGAACGACCATAACATACGAGAATAATGACATCATCTCGAAGAACATGAACGTTGTGTATAAATCACCTGAAAGAAATACACCCATGATTGAGCCGAAAGTCATTAACACATAAAGATAGTAGCGATTCCTGTTATGATGATGCTGTAAGTATTCGCGTGAGAATATAGTAGTCGCTGACCACATGAACGCAATGATGAGTGCATAAATGAATCTGAATCCGTCAAGTTTGAATTTCATTCCAAGACCGCAGACACCCGGAATAACAAGCTCACTGCCCATGAAGTTATAACATGCAATCACACATGCAAGTTCAGTCAGACATACGGCATCAGCAATATAATCTCGTACATTTCTGTTAAACCTGCCGGAGAAATATGAGATTATGCCCCCGGACATAGGCCAGAGGATTAAGAACAGCAGTACATAATTTCCCTTCATGATATATATCGACCTCCTGAAAAAAATTTTTGGGGAATATATATAATTATACGGGAAAAATAAAAGCTCCCTTCATATTTCAGAAGAGAGCCGGAAATTTTTTTGCTGTCTAATGTATCGGGTTGAACTCCTGCGATAAAACATTCATGAAGTCATCAAAGCTCATTGAACCTAAATCACCCTTTGAACGTTCACGGACTCCCACAGTGTGATTTTCTTTTTCCTTGTCGCCCACAACAAGCATATACGGAACTTTCTGCATTTGAGCATCGCGTATCTTTCTTCCGAGTTTCTCTGAGCGTGTATCAATCTCAGAACGCAAATTACGATTCATGAATTCATTCTGCAACTCGCGCGCGTAATCGATATGTGAGTCAGCAATCGGGATAATCTTAATCTGGACGGGCGCAAGCCAGTAGGGGAATGCTCCTGCGTAATGCTCGATTAATATTCCCATGAAACGCTCAATGCTTCCGAACACAACACGGTGAATTAACACGGGCGTATGTTCTGCTCCGTCATCGCCTCTGTACGTTACATCGAATCTTCCGGGCAGCTGGAAGTCAAGCTGAATCGTTCCGCACTGCCACGTTCTGCCAAGACAGTCCTCAAGGTGAAAATCTATTTTCGGACCGTAAAAAGCACCGTCGCCGGGGTTAATCGTATAGGGGGTATTCGTACTTTCGAGGGCATCACGCAATGCATCTTCTGCCGCGTTCCATTGCTCATCTGTTCCCATTGAATCTTCTGGTCTCGTCGAAAGCTCAACCGTGTACTTGAATCCGAATACGTTCGTGTATACGTATTTATCGAGATCCATAATCTGAAGAACTTCATCTTTAATTTTCTCAGGCTCTATATACGTATGCGAGTCATCCTGTGTGAAGCATCTCACGCGCATAAGGCCATGAAGAACGCCGCTCTTTTCGTGTCTGTGAACACATCCGAGTTCTGCGAGTCTCATGGGCAAATCGCGATAACTGCGTAACTGTGTCTTGTAGACGAGAATGCTTCCGGGACAGTTCATAGGCTTAATCGCAAATGTCTTCTCGTCAATTTCGGTCGTGTACATGTTCTCGCGGTAATGATCCCAATGACCCGAACGTACCCATAATTCACGGTCTAAAATCTGCGGGGTCTTAATCTCAGTGTAACCGCGTCTGATGTGCTCACGTCTCCAGAATTCAATTAACGTGTTCATGATTGCCATTCCCTTTGGATGAAAGAACGGAAAGCCGGGTCCTTCTTCGTGTATGCTGAATAAATCTAAATCTTTTCCGAGTTTCCTGTGATCACGTAATTTTGCTTCTTCGATTCTGCGCAGGTATTCTTTCAGTTCGTCGGGCGTGGCAAATGCTGTTCCGTATATCCTCGTGAGCATTTTATTATGTTCATCACCGCGCCAGTATGCCCCCGCAAGCGATAATAATTTGAAGTTGTGAATCTTCGATGCGTCTGCTACGTGAGGGCCTCTGCAAAGGTCAGCATATTCTCCCTGCTTGTAGACTGATACAGTTTGAGCTTCAATCTCTGAGATTAATTCTGTCTTGTAGGGGTCATTCGCAAAGAATTTCAATGCGTCTTCTCTGGTCATGTCCTCGCGTGTAACTTTTTCGCCTGCACCTGAAATCTTGCGCATTTCTGATTCGATTTTGGGCAGGTCATCTTCCGTTATCGTTCCGGCAACGTCAATGTCGTAATAGAATCCGTCCTTAATTGCCGGGCCTACACCGAAATGTGAGCCGGGATATAAACGCAATACTGCCTGTGCCATTAAGTGAGCTGTCGAATGTCTGAGTATCTCTAATCCTTCGGGACTATCAACTGTTATTGGCTCAACTTCTCCGCCCTCTGACGGAATATATGAAAGGTCATGAGCTTCACCTTTGAATTTTGCGGCTATGACTTTTTTGCTGTCAAGTCCGAGTTCTTTAATTAAATCGTGCAGAGTTGTCTTGTTATGTCTCTCAGCGAATGATTTTTCTTCGTTCAACACTAAATACCTTCTTCGTGATATGAATATGAAAATTTGCGTGTAAGAATAGCACCTAAAGTTTTTCACTGCAAGCTAAGCTCTTTGCTATCAGGAGTTTATCCCGGCTGCAAAACGTTCATATACAATCATGGAGACTATAACCATCATAATATCCGCGACAACCTGAGTCCATACTATGCCGTACATGCCGAAAATATAATTCATCACGAACAATAACGGAATATTGAACACTGCCCAGCGTGATACACCCAGCAACATGGCCTTCCCTCCATGACCTACAGCCTGAAAGAAATTCACGGGATGAAAGCACAAGAACATAAACGGTGTAGCAAGTGCACGTGCCCGCAAAAAGTGAGTTCCAAGTTCAACGGTCTGAATATCTGCAATGAAGATTCGCATGATTGATGACGCAAAGAGTTCATACATTAAGACGCTCACGAATCCGAATAGCAAGCCCATAAGACGCGAGAAACGAACTACTTCGCGCATTCGTGAAAAATTCCCTGACGAGTAATTATAGGCTGCTATGGGCATCATTCCCTGACAGATTCCAATTCCGACATTAAGAGGCAGTCTTTCAGCCTTAAGGACAATTCCAACAGCCGCTAACGGAATATCGCCGTAATATGATGTCAGCTTGTCGATGATGATATATGTTACGTCAAATAGAAATACTGCAATAGCCGCCGGAACTCCGACATAAAAAACTGAATATGCATTTTCACGTGAAGTAATAACTTTTTTCACCGACAACGATAGCGAACTGTTATCCTTAAGCCTTACGAGAATAATGAACATGAAATACGAACATATGATTAAATTCGACAGCATGGTAGCAATTCCTGCACCGAGAACTTCATAGCCTCCGGGTAATAACACGAACATGAATAACGGATCTAATGCAATATTTATCATTCCGCCCATTGAAATCCCAAAGCCCGCCTCTTTCGCATAGCCTGTACTGCGCAAAAGATTTCCCATAGTCATTGAGAGTATAGTGGGTACAGCTCCCAGAACGATAACACAGAACGTATAATGCTTTGCGAAAATGAGCGTGTCATCACTTGCACCAAGCATACGCAGAATCGAATCCATGAATACGAACATGATTAACGAGAACATTCCGGCGGTTATTATCGTCATGTAAAAACTAAATGCACTCACACTCTCAGCCTCGTTGTCTTTGCCTGCACCGAGTAAACGCGATATTAATGTGCCTCCGCCAATGCCGAAGAGATTCGCTACTGATATTGATATATTGAACACGGGCAGTAATAACGATACGCCTGCAACCATTAAGGGATTATTTGTTCTTCCAATGAAAAAAGTATCTGCGAGATTGTAGATTAATATAATGAGCTGACCGAATATCATCGGCACTGCAAACTCTGCTAATGCCTTCGGGATTGGCCATGACTCGAAAATTTCGCGGTTATCTTTTCGTGTTTTCATGTATCATACCTTCTTTACGTTCGCTTTGATTCCATGCGTGAGTGCTAATAATCTTTCAGGTTCAACGGGGAAGAATGCATGATCTGTACCAGCGGCAGACCATACGATTTTGTGTGTGAATAAATCTTCATCGAGTACTGCTCGTAAATTTTCGTCATAACCTAACGGGGGAACTCCTCCGACATGAAAGCCGTAACGTTCATAGACTTCATCAGGGGACATCATGCGGCCGCGTTTGCCTCCGAGAGCCTGAGCCGCGAGTTTTGCATCCACACGGTTAGACCCGCTCATGAGAATTAAGCAGGGTTCTCTCTTATCGATGACGAATATTAAGCTCTTGAGAATCTCTGAGGGTGAAACTCCGATTGTGTTTGCGGCATCATCAACTGTGAATATCGTACTCTCTACTATGCGTATCTCAATGTCTGACGCTCCTAGTTCATTTAATGCTTTGCGTACTTTATCGACTGGATTCATTTTTGCTTTATCTCCTTATGTGATTCATGAGAGTATTATATTTCAATTCGGACATGATAAAATATTTACGCAAAATAAATTCATGAAAGGAGCTTGACACGATTTGATGAAACTTGTACAATCGAACATCGAACATCGAACATCGAACATCGAACATCGAACATCGAACATCGAACATCGAACATCGAACATCGAACATCGCCTTAATCATTCCCAAAAACAGAAAGCATTAATAGTTACACTCTATGACCCTATAGGCAACTATGGAAATTCACTTCAGCATTATGCACTTCAGGAAATACTCAAACGTTCAGGTATTGAGGCAGACAGTCTTAAATGTGAGCGGGGAATGCTGCATAAGATTTCAGTATTCCTCAAGCGCGCCGCAAAATTGGTACTTGCAGTTCTCGGAGTGAAAAAGTATCGTGAAAAGCTCAGAAATAAAATCAAAGGAGATCCTAAAATACAGCTCAGGAGGAAATTTTTTGCTTCGTTCTACGATGAATGCATCGATAAGCTGATCCCCTGCACATACAGAGAAGCATTCAGGAGCAAACCATCCCGCTGGAATGAATACGATTACGTTATCACGGGAAGCGATCAGGTATGGAACATGAGAATTGTAAAAACGTCTGAGGCATTGAGATTTTATTATCTGATGTTCACAGACAAAGACAAGAGAGTAAATTATGCTCCCAGCTTCGGACTAAGTGAGCCCGGACAGAAAGAGAAACACATTCATAAAGAGGGTCTCATGGGATTCAACATGCTTTCATGCCGTGAAGAAGCCGGATGTAAAATCATACGTGATCTTACGGGAAGAGAAGCTGAACACGTTTTAGATCCTACATTGCTGCTTAGTGCTGAAGACTGGCGGAAATTTGAGCGCAGACCAGACTATGATATTCCTGAGCATTATACGATTGCATATTTTCTGGGAGGAATGAAAATTTATGAAGATGATCTGAAAAAGACAGCGGGTGATTTGCCGGTAATTGATATTCTTGATATTGAGAACGAAGTATTTTATCTTACAGGGCCCCGCGAATTTGTTTATCTGATTGATCATGCTGAATGTGTTCTGACGAATTCGTTTCACGGTACAATTTTCTCCATTAATTTGAGAAAACAATTCATATCATTCGGAAAGAACAGCATAGACTCATTCAGAGCTATAACCTTCAGCAGAATCGAAAGCATACTGTCCAATCTTGGCCTGAGTTCAAGAATCTATGAGCATGGCCGCGAATCATATGATGCTCCGATAAATTACGATGATGTTCATATGAGACTAAATGCGTGGCGTGAATCATCAATGAAATATCTTAATTCCGCGCTTGGAATCTAATTAATACAACGGGAGGCATGCTATAATCCTTCAGGCAGTAAAATAAATTCAGAAAGGACTTGACAAAATCCAAAATGCCTCCCATAATTGACCAGACCAGACCAGACCAGAC
>JAFPWQ010000331.1 GCA_017394925.1 Synergistaceae bacterium | reverse complement strand
TCAGGTCTAGTCCTTGAGAATATTTTCCGGCTGTACGGATCAATTTCTGTCTGTTATCCTGAGTGAGTGTTTCATCGTGAAGTATATGAACTATAACTTTGCTTTGTGTGTTTTCGAATATCGATGTCATTACGACTCCTGCATGCTGTGAATACGTACCTTGCGGATCATATACGAGCATAACTACATGTACAGCGTTATCATTCATTTGCGGGTATCACCTTTCGTTGATTTGTTACATGATTACATGAAATTATATCAGAAAAAATCCCCCAATCTGAAAAATTCAGACAGAGGGACATAAATTTTCCTGAAAACGTTATCTCTTACGTCTCAATGCAAATCCCAATACGCCAATCATGATTGCACCCAGACACGACACACTGCAATTACTGCCCGAACTTTTCCCGTCATCATGTTCCGGATTACTCACGGCGATATTCAGCGGTATGCCTCCGAGTTCTGATGCACTGAATGAGGCAAGCAGTCCATCGTCTGACATGTCATAAAGATAAATGCTGTCTCCGATCATGGCCGCAAGTATGTTATAGCTGCTGTGTCTCAGTAACTGACAATCTGAAGTTCCCTGCAATGAAGCAAACAGTTTTACATTATCACCATTATACGAAGAATGCCAGAGATAAACATCGCCTGATTCTGACTGCTCTGCGAAATATAAACCGCTGTCCTTGTCTCTGCATATCGCTGCAACCGGATAATCTGTGCTGACAATCGTACGAATTGAATTTATATTTGCTACACTTACTCCTTCTTCTGCTCCGATTGCGTATCTGTTCGAGGCAAGAGCAGAAAGACTCGTTGCATCACTTCGTATTACTGCCCTTCTGGTTTTTGATACACCTTCTTTAATCTGTCCGTCAAACGCAAATAATTCCACCTTATCGGGAGTCGCTCTGAACAATGCAAATATATAAGTCCTGCCGACAGACATATCTAAAAATTCAGGCTCGTATCCTTCATCTCCTGAAGCCTGCGCGTATGTGTACATGTTAATGGGTATATCAATGGAAGATGTATCGAATTCAATGATTGATGTATTGCCGTCTGATGCAAAGAATAATGAACGCCCGTTATATGATCCTGCAAACGTCTTTGTGTCATGAACTCCGTTTAAAGTTACGCTTGCTGACGGTGCTGTAAGATCCGATGCACTGAAGATTAAAGCCGTATCTCCGAATGCATTATCCGATGCCCTGTCCACAACCATGACATACGGAGTAGTCCCGACAGTGTATGACCCCACAAGAGGATCTGCACCCACACCACTGTACTGAATTGACGGTGTATTTATTTCTGTCCTGCTGTTTATGGGTATAGTTCCGAGATTGCCGTCTGATGTCGTGTAAACTATATCTGCATATGATATTCCTGTGAATGCAAAAAGAATTAATATTAATGCCGTAATTTTTTTCATGAATTTCATTTCCCCTTTCTTTTTCGCGTTTTAGTGTTCGTATTCGTATCTTTTGATTGCAATTTCTTCAGTGTCGCTAATACTTTTCTGGTCAGCTTTGTGCCTCCTGCACTGTAACCCATTAAGCCGCCGCGTAAATCATTATTTGCCTTCTTGAGATATTCGCCGAATAATTTAGTCCCGTAGAATATATTCACTCTTGCGTCAAACATATCATGAGGGTGCTTAACGTTCGGGAATATTTTACGCACTGAATCTTTATGATACTTCCAGCGTATTTGCATTAATCCGTAATCGCCGCCCTTAGATTTTGCTTTATTGTTCACGGTCGATTCATGTACGATTATTGCCGCGATAACATAAGGATCCTGTTTGTATTTTTCTGAGGCTTCAATGACGAGTTCAGAATATTTTTTTGCCGTTACTGCTGAGAGTTTCGGGTTAGCTTTCGTGAATAATGCGAATATATTTCTTGCGCGAGGGTCTGTATTTTTCTGTGCAGAATAAGAATCACCTGAAAAAATGACCAAAAAAATTATTGCAAGTGTGAATATGCGTTTCTTAATGCTCATTATTTTTTCTTCTTCGCGTTAGTTCTCAGAGTCTTAAGTCCCGTCTCGCCTATAATATCATTGCCCTTGCCGTAACGTTCAACTGCTTCTTTCCATGTTCCGTTTTCATCAGGCGAATAATCCCCGATTGCTTTTCTCAGTGCTACGAGTGCAACGTACATGTTTTTCACTGCATCAAGATATTGAGTTCTCACTGTCTGATATGCTGTCTGTGCGTTGATTAAATCAATCTGTGCACCCATTCCCTCAGAGTACATGAGTTCCGTTATACGCAATTCTTCTTCGGAACGTTCAACCTGACGCTTTTTGTCCTGTTCACTTGCCGCCGCATTCCTCCAGTTGTTCATTGCAACGGTTATGTCTCTTCTTGTCTGTTCGCGCAGAGCATCGAGATTTGACTGTGCCGCCTGAATTAATCTGTCAGTGTTCATAGTTTTATATTTAGTCGCTCTGCCGTCGTAAATCGGAATCGTGAGCGTTAATGATGCCCCCGCCTGATTGCTGTTCGGTGTAACTGATGATTCCGGGTCTGCCCATAACGTCCACTGAAAGCCGAAATCTAATGTCGGTTTCATTCCTTTTGCTGTAAGTTCCTTAACGAGTTTTGCACGTTCAAGATTCAGTCTTGCCGCGCGGACATCAGGACGGTATTCAAGAGCTTCTTCATAGTTCAGGGCAACGTCAAACTCCGGCACATGTAATTCTTCGTCAACGGGTTCAACGTCTAAACCTCCGGCCATGAGTGAAAGTTCAGCGAGAAGATTCATGTATGAAGTCTCTGCTGTCTTTGCGAGAGTTTCGGCTTCAACAACTTGTGCTTCACTTCGGACAATGTCGAGTCTCGGAACTAATTCCTGATTGAACTTTTCAACCGTTACTCTGTGATTCTCTGATCTCTGAAGTAAAATCTCTTTCTGTAACTTCATGTTCTCACGTGCAAGTACTGCTGACCACCATGTTTCTTCGGCTGCCGCAATCATCGTGTTAATCGTATTGTCGAAATTGGCGCGTGAAACTTCATAGCCCAGAATATTTTGATTCTCGTCAAGCGTGTAGCTCTTTGAGATGTCGATCCTCTGAGTGTACATTGCAGATATACCACCGGCAAATACATGGTTTTCGGGACCTGATGCCACTCTGGTCGTGTATGAGCCGTTGACTCTTCCGCTTATGTTCGGACGCTGATTTGCTACTGACGCAAGAACTGAATAGTAACCTGCTTCAACATTTTTCACTCCTGCCCTCAACGAATGATTGTTGAGTAATATCTCATTCACGTACTGAGGCAGACGCATTGCCACAGACGCATACGAGATATGCGCGGAGAATAGCATGAATGAAAAAATTATTACGCTGTAAAAAATTATGTGATGTCTAAGTGTTTTCATGATAAGTTCACACCTTTATATGTGATAAAAATTTTGGCTGTTATTATACTATACAAGCACTCATGAATATCACATGAAGATTATTAAATGAAGGAGAAGAATATAAACTCAATGGAAAAATTTGATACGCTCATAATCGGAGGAGGTCCGGCAGGTTTAATTGCGGCAATAAGAGCGGCATCACTTGGTCAGAATGTCGCGATTGCAGAAAAAAATCATTCTGTCGGCGAGAAATTGCTTTTATCAGGAAGAGGACGATGCAACTTCACGAATGCAGAACCAGACATTAACGTTTTCGTCTCAAAGTACGGGGATAACGGAAAATTTTTGTATTCGTCATTCAGTAAATTCGGGCCGTTAAGGACACGTGAATATTTCAGTAGTATAGGCGTGAAATTTGTTGAGGAACGCGGCAAGAGAATCTTTCCAGTTGAAGGCGGAAGCAAAAAGGTACTCGATATGTTAATCCTTCAGTGCAAAAAATACGGCGTAAAGATAATGCGCGATACCCCCGTTAAAGCTCTGAAAGTAAAGAACGGTCATATTGAGTATATTATCACCGGGAATAACGAGTATTCAGCAGATAAATATATTATTGCTACGGGCGGCAAGTCATACCCTAAGACAGGCTCAACTGGAGACGGATATATATACGCACAGCAGGCCGGACATACTATAACGGAATTGTATCCTGCGCTTGTTCCTGTGTGAACGCGTGTGTCGTGGGTGAAACTTGCGAGCGGATGTGATTTAAAGCATGTGAGGCTTCATGTTTTGATTGACGGCAAAGAAATAGATGAACGATTCGGTGATATGGAATTCACAAACTTCGGGATAAGCGGACCAATCGTTATGGAGATGAGCATGTACGTACCTGACTGGATGAAAATGGGAGAGCTTTCATTCTCGTTAGACCTCAAGCCCTCACTGACTCACGGAATATTAATCGCAAGAATCAACCGTGAAATCAAAAAGTTTTCGGGACATAAACGTTTTCATGGCCTTGTGCGTTCATTAGTGCCTGCAAAGATGAAAAATTTAATTCTCGAACTCTCAGATATTCCATATGATAAGCCCGTAGAATATATTTCGGACGAAGAGATATTTGAATTCGTGAAGCTGATAAAAGATATACGCATGAACATTAACGGATTATGGAGTTTCAATAATGCCGTAGTAACACGCGGAGGAGTGAGCCTTAAAGAAGTAGACCCTGCGACAATGAAATCAAAACTCTGTGATAATTTATACTTTGCAGGCGAGATATTAGATCTCAATGGGCCTTCGGGAGGTTTCAATCTTCAAATATGCTGGTCAACAGGATACATAGCAGGGAGTGTGAATGAATAAATGCTTTTGGTACTTGATACAGGCAACACGACAACGGTAGCAGGAATTTATGACGGAGAAAATTTAATTGCTCACTGGAGATTATCATCGATACTGCACACGTCAGACGAACTCGGAATATATTTGCTTAATCTCCTGAACACGAAGAATATTAAACCTGAAAATATAACGGGAGCAGCATTTGCAAGTGTAGTTCCGTCTCTTGATTTCCCCATGAAGGAAGCAATAAGGCAATACTTCAACGTTAATCCTCTTCAGGTGAACGCGATGACAGATACGGGCATGAAGATATGCACAAAGAATCCCCGTGAAGTAGGCGCGGACAGAATAGTGAATGCACTTGCAGGACGTGAAAAATACGGCTCGCCTTTAATCGCTGCGGATTACGGGACGGCAATAACGTTTGATGTTGTCTCCCGTGATGGCGAATATCTCGGAGGTGTAATTGCGCCTGGTCTGAATTCAGGAATTTCGGCTTTATTCTCGAAGGCGGCAAAACTTCCTCAGGTTGCACTGAATATCCCTGAAAGTGTGATAGGCAGAAGCACAGAAGAAGCAATACAGGCAGGAATACTTTTCGGGAATGCAGGACTGACTGACAGAATTATTGACATGATCCGCAGTGAAGAAGGAATGCATGACGCAAAAGTAATAGCGACAGGAGGCCATGCGGGATTAATGGCAAAAGTCTCGAAGAATATTCAGTATGTCGATAAGTGGCTTACGCTTGAGGGCTTAAAGATGATATACGAGCGTGTAAATTCATGATTACAGCAGGAGGTCTTGAGCTTAAGAACCGTTTATGTCTTGCACCTATGGCAGGCGTAACGACAATAACAGTCCGTGAATTTTTTTCGTCTTTAGGTGCGGCACTGACACACACGGAAATGATTAGCTGTGCAGGATTGATTCGTGATAATGCGAAGACGTTCGACATGATGAAAGTATCAGAATATGAATCGCCGTTAGTGATTCAGTTATTCGCTAACGATGAAAAAATTCTTGTCTCTGGTGCTGAATGCGTCTTAAACTCCGGGAATAAATTCGCAGCTTTTGGTATAAACATGGCCTGCCCGATGCCCAAGATAACGCGTAACGGTTCAGGCTCGGCATTACTGAAAGATTCAGGCAGGGCATCACGAATGGTTAAAGGCTTAAAGAGTTTAGGCCTGCCTGTGTGGGTAAAGATTCGGAAAATCGATGACGATAAAAATAGCACATTGAGATTTATCGATGCATTAGTGAATGCCG
>JAFPWQ010000330.1 GCA_017394925.1 Synergistaceae bacterium | reverse complement strand
TTGCGTGTCTCTTCGGTGAGCGTGATTAACTGAATATCTTTGCGGGCATTTAACCTCTCGTAAATTCTGAGGCCAGTTGTACCCGCATAACCGTCAATAAAAACTTTCTTCATGATTAACTTACAGCTCCATAAAATTTTTATGGCCTGTATTATACGTGAAGAAAATTCTGTGTCAATTATATCATAAAAATGAACAAAAGTTTAGTGCATCATCAGCCTATACGCTTTTTGCTTCGGGTCTGATAGTTTTCATCTTCTCTATGATCTTTTCAGCCCATCTGCCCTTAAAGAGTTCGCAGGTCATAGGATCTTTGGCGAAATAGTTATCGTGATCGAAACTCATAGCTGCAGCACGGCATCCTCCCGGACATTTATCTGAGAACTCACACTTTCTGCATTCATCGTTCTTCTCAAACAGAGAACGAAGCCTGAGATTAACCAGTTCAAACCAGTATGAATTATTTATGCATTCAGCTAGTCCATGTTCCTGGATGAACGGCATCTTTTTCTCTACAAAAGTTCCGGTCATAGGCATACACGGAAGAACTCGTCCCTCAGGCATAATATACATTGAGCTTCTAATAGGTCCGCAGATACATTCATCAGGATTATTAGTTCTCTGGTATATAGGTATATGAAATTCATCCGGTCTGTTAAAATCCAGAGCAACGAACCCTCCAAGTGTCAGCACCATGTGTACAGCGTCCTCGTAGTAATAAGGCAGATAATCAAGATATGCACTTAATATTTCACTGAAACTTAGTGAGTTATCTTCTGCCTCACGGTTAGCTTTCCACTCGCCGGTATTCATAACGCCTGAAACTTTAAGACTAGCCACACCCAGAGAAGCCAGATGATTTATGCTGTCTCTCAGCGTGTGTATGTTCTGACGGTGAACGCACATCTCCGCCTGAGTCGGGAAACCCTTATCACGGCACAAAGCAAACGCACGGTTCACTGCTTCTTCTGCTCCGTTTATGCCCCTCATCCAGTCATGCCACCCGGCTCCGTCGTAACTCATAATGAACTCAGGACGGACATTCATGCGGTCAAGCTGATTCAGAAGTTTTTCGTTCACAAGCAAACCGTTCGTATATATCTGGGTTAGCTTGACGTTATGCTCAGTAAGTGAAGCAGCAATTTCAAGAAAATCATCACGCACTAAAGGTTCTCCGCCGGACAGTTCTGCACTCATTATTCCGCATTCCTCAAACTGCGGGATAAAGCTCATTATCACATCATGAGGAAGCTCTCCGTGTATACCTTCAGGGGCATGTATGTAGCAGTGCCGGCATTTACAGTTGCATTTGCCCGTAACTGACCAGTGAACATTGCGGATATACCTCACAGGGAACTTCTTGTACTTCTGATTTTCTTTCAGACCCTGCCCCGGTTTACACGGCTCAACTATGTTTTTCTCCTCAAGCTCGTGAATTATCGCTCTGTCGCTGTCTGATACTAACGGCAATGAGACATCCGCATTTCCGCTGCATAAACTTAATGCTCTGAAGTATCTGCTGTCAACAAATCCAGTGTACCGGGTTTCAGTATCGACTATACCATAAGGGAGTTTTTCCCAGCCGCGGAGTATATATCTGTCCTTGATTCTGTAATATTTGGGCATCGGTTTATCCTTAAATTTTCATGTCTGTGTGCCGGACAATGCTTTCAGTGAAAGCCTACCACATACGTGTATAGTTACACCATCCGCATTTCGCTACAGTCATATAACCTTTTACATAAGCTTCACCGCAATCACTATCACCGCCGGCAACAGCCTTTAACTCTTCCTTCGAAAGTTCCTGCATATTCGCCGCAAAATCTTCTGCCGTCAACGTGAAACCGTGTTTTGCTGCAAACTTCACAAATGCATCAATGCGTTCCTGTTCACTTTTGCCCTCAAGCTCAGGTCTTAATGCTTCAAGTTCTTTGCGGGCATCTTCATTCGTAGATACAAACTCTACAAGTTTAACATGATTAGTCATTCGTACTGCCTCCTTGAAAATTACTTTTGTACTTTAATTGCATCATGTGCAGGACAATGAAATTCACTGAAAGCCTACCAAATATGTGAATAGTTACACCACCCGCATAGCGCATAAGTCCGAACAGCAGCTACATGAGATTCATTACACTTCCAACCACCAGCAACAGCCTTTAACTCTTCCTTCGAAAGTTCCTGCATGTCCGCCTCAAAATCTTCTGCCGTTAATGTGAAGCCGTGTTTTGCCGCAAACTTCACAAATGCCTCATGGCGTTCCTGTTCACTCTTGCCCTCAAGCTCCGGCTTTAATGCTTCCAGTTCTTTGCGGACATCTTCATTTGCAGATACAAACTCTACAAATTTAATATGATTGCTCATTTGTAATGCCTCCTTGAAAAATTATTTTTTGAGATTCCTGCATTCTGCTTCAGGTTTGATTCTCTTCATGAGTTCTATGATCTTCTCCGGCCATTTCCCTTTAATCAGCGTGCATAATGTCTGAGACTTGGCCAGGTAGTTATCAGGAGAATCTTCGAGAGCAGAAGCACGGCATCCGGTTGAACACACAGAACGATATTCACAGTTCCGGCACTCCGCATTCGCCGCTAAGTAATCCCGTACTCTGAGATTTACGATATTAAACCAGAACGAATCATTGATGCAGTGAGCAAGCCCTTCTTCCTGAATTAAAGGCATTCTGTCATGCAATATAGTCCCGGCCATAGGCATACAGGGCATAACCCGTCCTTCAGGTGAAATATACATATCCGTTCTGAAAGAGCAAAGACAATCATCAGGCTTTTTGTTTTCCATGTAACCGGGAATATAAAACTCGTTCAGCTCATAGTTATAGATCATGAATGCTCCGAGCCACAAATCTACAGGCAGGTTATCCTCGAAAAAATGCGGCAGATAATCATAATACAGCCTGAAGAGTTCATCATCGCTTGGGGTAATACCGGCTTCGTTATTATCTTTCCAGCTCCCTGAATTCTGTATGCCTCCGACTCTTACAATAGAAGCTCCGAGTGAGGCCATATGCGCAACACTTTCACGGATTGTGTGCATACTATGCCTGTGAAAACACGAATCAGCGGCAACTTTCAAACCGTTATCAGCACATAATTTCATCGCCCGTTCTGCCATCTTCTCAGCACCGGGAACTCCTCTGAGCCAGTCATGCCAGCCGACACCGTCATAACTGATTAGTATTAACGGTTTTAATCCCCTTGAAGTTAGGCCGTCAATAAATTTCTCGTTTACAAGTGCTCCGTTTGAATATATCTGCGAGATTCTTATTCCGTGTTCAAGAAGAGCATCTACTATCTCCCAGAAATCACTGCGGACTAATGGCTCTCCTCCGGTCAGTTTTACGCTCCTTATTCCGCAGGCTTCAAGCTGGGAAATTATATACATGGCCGTATCATGTGAAAGCTCGCCGTATTTCCCTTCTGATGCTGAGAGATAACAATGCTTACACTTGAAATTGCATCTCCCTGTTATTGACCACTGAACGGCACGAACATAACGAACAGGATAAAACCTATACTCCTGCTCTTTGCTGATTGAGTGTCCAGGTTCGCAAGGTTCGACTATTCCGCGTGAAACATATTCACGGATTATTTTTCTCTCGTTATCAGAGATTAACGGGATTGTTATGCTTATATTGCCGTCGCACCACTTCAGAGCTTCCATATGTTCCGCATCGATGAATTCAAAATTATCATTCTGAGTGTCAATGATTACATACGGAAGTTTTTCCCAGCCCCTGAGAATGTATTTATCTTTAAGCCTGTAATAATCTGTCATTATGCTTTAATATGCAGTTTGATTTGATTAAGAAGTATTTCTCCATGCCGCAGACTATAAGACGGATCCTTGTCCGCTCACATCACAGAGCAAAGTAGCCCAAAGATCACCGCAAGCCCAACCGCCAGCAACAGCCTGAATCTCATCTTCTGAGAGCTGCTTAGTATCCTTTCTGAAGTCATCTTCCGTGAGGGTGATTCCATGTTTGGCCGCAACTTTGATTGCCGCATCAGCAAAAGCGTTCCTGTAGTCTTTGCTGAGACCTGAAACTGCCGCTTCAAGTTCCTTCTTTGCGTCTTCGTTCTTTGAGAGAAACTCGCCGAACTTCTTCATGTTGTCCGTCATAAATATTACCTCCGAAATTTTTCTGTAGTTTGATGAAAATTATTTCCCATGCCGCAGACTATATTAGTCGGGATATACGATAGGAGCCTTTCCAAAAGTACAAATGAAATTAGCCCAAAAATCACCGCAAGCATCGCCGCCAGCAACAGCCTTAAGCTCGTCTGCTGAAAGCTCCTTCGTATCCTTCCTGAAATCATCTTCCGTGAGGGTAATTCCATGTTTGGCCGCAACTTTGACTGCCGCATCAGTGGACGCTTTCCTGTGGCCTTCGCTGAGCTTTGCAAGAGCTGCTTCAAGTTCCTTCTTTGCGCCTTCGTCCTTCGAGAGAAGCTCTGCGAATTTCTTCATGCTATCTGTCATGAATAACTACCTCCTGTTTGTGTACAGAAATTTATTACGGTGAGATTATATTATCATTAACAAAAAAAAACAACCCCCTTATTTTTATTTTTTTATTTCAAGGGGATTGAATTTTTTCTTCTTTGTTATCTTAAATTTTTATCTTCTGCCTGTACTCCCAAAACCGCCCGAACCGCGTTTAGTTTCATCGAGAGCTTTAACATCCTCGAATTTTGCACGCACAACAGGAACGAATACCATTTGTGCGATTCTGTCTCCGAATGTAATCGTGAAGGGCTCATCTCCCATGTTCAGCAGTAAGACCATAATCTCGCCGCGATAATCTGAGTCAATCGTGCCCGGGCTGTTCGGAATGATTATGTGATGACTCAATGCAAGTCCGCTTCTCGGTCTTATCTGTGCTTCGTAGCCTTCAGGAATTGCGAGCTTTATTCCCGTTGGAACTAACATCTGTTCGCCGGGCTTGATTATCCCGTACATCATTGAGCATAAATCAACTCCGGCTGAATTTGGCGTTGCATATTTCGGAATTTCAACCGTAGAGGCCTTGCGGAGAATCTTCACTGTTATCTCATCTGTCATAATCGCGTCTCCTGTCATTGCGTCTTCTGCTGTCCCGGTCTGAATATACATTGCGGCCGAATTCAGTGCGCCCGAACTCATTGCGCCCTGGTCTTGATGACTGAGTATAGCCGCGCTCGGAATAGCCTGAAGTGCCTACATGATCCCTGAATGCATAGCCGCCTGAATAACCGCGTTCACGTGATGCAAGGGAGTTAATCAAATTCTCGCGTTCCCTTTCATCGG
>JAFPWQ010000329.1 GCA_017394925.1 Synergistaceae bacterium | reverse complement strand
TTCACGATGTGCGTAATCGCTTTGCCTATTGCATCATGAAGTGCAGTACTCCCTCTTACCCAGTAATCATTTTCGGTCAGTGCGTTAATCTCATTGAGCTTTACTCTGTTGTGCAGAACCTCATACTGATCGTCAAACAGAACTGTAGACACAAGAGCTTCACCTGGTTCTGCTTTCTGTTTTTGAATCATCGAGTTAAAGCCACCTATTGTATCATTCTCAAGACCCTGCATTGATCCGCTTCTGTCGAGAATGAAGACCATTTCAGTTATTCCGTTCTTCACTTTCTCTACTGGTTCGTCTTTCTTGCCGCTTAATGCATTATCCCAGCGTTTAAGTTCGTCTTTCATGAAGTCATCAAGCAGAGGCATAATTTGTTTCTCAATTTCATCCGGTATTCCGTACATGCCCTGAGCAATTGAGCCTGCAATCGCCGCAATCGTATCTGAATCTCCGCCGATTGATACAGCCCTGCGGATAATATCCTCGAATGAATCACCCTCAAGAAATGCAATTATTGCTTCAGGCACGCTTCCCTGACATGTTGCGTCAAAATCATAATCCGGTCTTATCTCATCAAGTGTACGCGACAAATCATAGCCGTATCTGATTGATATATAACTCTTAATGTCAGCTTTTGATTTTCCCGTTCGTGATAAAAATATCGCCGCCGCTGTTGCCTGTGCGCCTTTAATGCCTTCGGGGTGATTGTGTGAAGGTCTTGCACTTGCCGCCGCGAATCGTTCTACGCTCTCTAAATCGTCAAAATACCATGCAACGGGTGATACTCTCATTGCTGACCCGTTGCCGTAGCTGTTATATGGCTGAGGATTTCTTGAGCCTAACCATTTCGCAAATTTACTGCCGTAACCTGCCTTCGGGTATTTATTCCCGAATTCAAGCATTGATTTTTTCACGGCCTCTTCAAATTCTGATTCGTCAATCTCTTCTCCTTTCTTCCAGTTCATTAACGCATGAGCAACTGCAAAAGTCATAACTGAATCATCTGTGAAGCGTGAACGTTCTGATATTAACGGGAATTCTGTTGACCTGATATTTTTGAACTCGTAAGGACTGCCAATTACATCACCGATAATTGCGCCAAAAATCATTTGCATTTCTCCTTTTTTTGTGGTATATGAACATTATATCATGGCATAATAAAAGAGGCTGCAGCTCCGAAGAGTTATAGCCCCTTGTGCTTTGCGAAAACTTAATTCAGCGCATTCACAGGGAAATCAAAATATGTATCAGGGTAAGGCTCATTGTTCAACGTGAAGTGCCACCATTCTGTGCTGATTCCCCTGAAGCCGTGAGACTGCATTATGTCCCTCAGAAATATACGGTTATTGCGCTGTGTCTTCGTGAGACGCTTATAGTTCGTGTGTGAACGTTCACCAAAGTAATCAAACGTTCCGCCCATATCAACGTCAATATCACGGCTCAAATCATAGAGCGTCAAATCAACAGTGCTTCCGCGTGAATGTCCTGACCTGCGCGAAATATATCCTGCTTTGAATAATACGCGCTTGTCCTTTTCGGGATAAAAATATTTTTTCATTTTCGTGTTCTTATTCCCTGACCAGCGGATAAAATGATTTACTGCTCTTTGCGGTCTGTACGCGTCATAAATCTTGAGAGTTAATTTATGCTCTGCAAGTTCATCATTCACTTCACGCAATGCCTCTGCTGCTTCACGTGTGAGCAGTGCTAACGGTGCTTCGTAACCGTCAATGCGTTCACCGACAAAATTATAGTCTGAGTAATAGCGAATATCATACTTAGCTTCAGGAATATAATCATTCAGTACAACAAAGTCAGACGAGTCATATGACAATCCTGCATGAGCCTGAACTGCAAAGAATAATACAAGAAACACCGCGAGTTTAAGCATTATGATTTTCTTCTCCTGAGCATGAAGAGTGCAAGAGCAAATGCATTAACGAATGATAAACCTGAATTACAGCCTCCTTTGCCGGAACTGCGGCCTGGCTGCCTGTCTCCTGATTCAGGACCCGGATCTGGTTGAGGGTCAGGCTCTGGTTCTGGTTCTGGTTCTGGTTCGGGTTCGGGTTCGGGTTTAACTGCATCAGGGTTTACGCTTATCCCTGCTGACAAATCACCGTTAATCATTTCACGGCCTGATACTCCCCATTTCACTAACGGCCTGATTAATTCTCTCTGCTCATCCAACGGTGCACTCTCTGTTGTTATTGCTCCCGAATCCGTAACTATGAGCGTCTCTCTTGTATTTGCGTTATACTCCGGCCATGTGATTGACTGCGTTGAAGGGTTGCCGTTCTTAATGAAATTTGAGACTAATGACTGGATATTACTCTGCACTGTCTCATCTGGATACAGCACTAACGCATACTCTAATGCCTGATTGTTCATGAAATACGGACGCTCTGCATCATGACATGCTCCGAGTCCGGGTACCTGTGCAGGATATTCCCAGTAATACATGTATGTTCTGCCTGAATGCGACTCTGCCTGTGCTATTGCAGGACCTCTGAATAGTAACTCATTGAAGAATTCAGGATAATCATTGTCTGTAAGATATGCAAACTCTTCCATTAATGCCGCATCCTCTGAACTGTAGCGCGATATTGCTTCTTCAGTCATAATGAATGAATTAACTACTAAATCCACAAAATTTTCAGGACCAAGCAAGGCTATCCATGCGTTAAGCTCGTCAGCATTCGAGCCTATGAGAATATCAAAACTCCCGGATCTCTGAGCAAATGCAGTGTATATATCAGACGATAATATTCTGTCGTCAAGAATCGGGAAATTCGCTGAGGCATCTATCACATCATTCGTTACAACTGCTTCAAGTTCTTCACCAGTCAGCGACATTAAACCGGCCATGTCAGTTTTCCCGGTTACCTCCATTAATCTCTGCGTCAATGTCTGTGCATCGGCCTTACGCATTGCCAGTGCAACCGATCCGCTCTCAAGTATTGCCCTGTGGAATAATTTCTGGCTCTCTGGTATCGTCAGTAACAGTGAGATAGTCGCCGCTCCTGATGACTGACCCATGAGCGTTATTCTGTCAGGGTCTCCTCCGAATGATGATATATTGCTCTTAAGCCATCTCAATGACTGCAGAATATCAAGCAGGCCTAAATTCGTGCTGTCGGGATAATCTTCGCCGCCTTTAACCTGCGAGAAGTCAATGAAGCTCATTATGCCAAGTCTGTAACCTACGGACACGAATATTATATCTGGATTGCCCCTCGCAAAATTTTCGCCGGAATAATACGAGCGTGCCGTTGATCCGTTCTTGTGGCTTCCTCCGTGTATCCATACTACTACAGGCTTTAGTGTTGTGCTTTCCTCTGATGACCAGACATTAAGATAAAGGCAGTCTTCGGACATGTTCTCGGAATCATATTGCATGGGTGCAGGGCCGAATTTATTCGCCGCTAAATACTCAAATGATTCATCGGGCGATACGGGAGCCTTCCATCTTAATTCACCTACTGGAGCTTTTGCATACGGAATTCCCTTCCATGATGTTACGCCGTCTTCCGTTACTCCTGCGAATATCCCGTTATCCGTTATGATTACATTCTTCATGTCTTCATATGATGTTGATGATACTGTCTTCAGCTTCAACGCCTCTATTCCAGTATTATATTCATAGCTCACAATGTCAGGTGCTGATGCAAACGCCGCCGTCCCGTTCGTGAATGATAAGAGATTAATATTAGTCCCGTCTGACGCATAACCTTTGATGCTGTTTATCGGAATGTTCGCATAATCGGCTACATCTTTGAACGTTACAGAATTTCCATCCTGTGTGAATGAGGCCATGCCCTTAATGATTCCTGAACTCGTTATGTTATTGCCCTTGAGCGCAAGTTCTGCAAGCTCTGACTGTTTACTCAGGTCTATATCAGTGAGCAAATTATTTTCTGCCCTCAGTGAATGCAGATTTACATTATCTCCAAGATTTAGACTCTTTAATCCGTCATTCCAGCACCATAAACGCGTTAAATTCTTCTGGCCTAAAATATTCAATCCGTTGTCCGAAAGATTTAAATCATGTGCATATAAATATTTCAGTGCTGAGTTATTTGCGAGATTCAGACCAGTTAAATCATTTGAGCTGACATCAAGAAATTCAAGCGCGGTGTTTTTGGTCAGGTCTAAATTCTTCAGATTGTTCACCTGACAGTCCAGCGAGATTAAACCCGTCTTGCCGGTCAGGTCTAACGCTTCGAGTTTATTATCATAGCAGTATAAC
>JAFPWQ010000328.1 GCA_017394925.1 Synergistaceae bacterium | reverse complement strand
TCATTGCCTCGCATACCCCTGCAATAGTTCCTGCTATCATGATCTGATTCGCAAGCTTCGTATGCTGTCCCATTCCAGGACCGCCCATATAGTTTATATTAGTCCCCATTGCACGTAATAAGGGAAGACACGCTTTGTAGTCTTCTTCATTGCCTCCGACCATTATAGATAGCTTTGCTGTCTTCGCTGCTGATTCTCCTCCTGTTACAGGTGCATCAAGAACATGAAAACCCCGTTTAGTTCCTTCATCGTGAATCAATTTCGCTAATGTCGGACTCGTTGTCGTCATATCGATTATATATGTGTCAGGCTCTGCACTGTCCAATATTCCCCCCGTAACAAAATATACGTCTTCTACGTCTTTAGGAATCCCAAGCATAGTTATTATTACACTGCATTCTTTAACGCAGTCATTAATCGTATTGTGATACTTAGCTCCGTTGCTTATTACGTCATAGACTTTCATGATTGAACGCGCATATATATGAACTTCAAACCCCAGTTTCACAAGATTACGCACCATAGGTTTACCCATTCTGCCGACACCGATAAATGCAATTTTCTTCTTCAATTCTTAATTTACCTCCGGGGATTTTTTTTTTATTGTATCATTATTACTATATGCATATTTCATGATTCAGAAAGTATATTCATATCAGATTCATTATTCTATGCTCTGGAAATACGCAATCACTTCTGACTCTCTTTATCTCCTGAACAAATTACTCATTCTTTACCGCAGGCACGGATACAACGCAACGAATCAGTTCAGCAGGACTCCGCCGAATATCACTCAGAGAATCGCAAATATCGATGATGAAATTGACATGTACAGACGATTCATTGATGCCTCAGATGGACTCGCAATTCCAGAATCGAATCAGAAGCTCATGAAGGCAAAAATAAAATTTCTCACGAGACGCAAAAATGTTCCCGCAAAAAGAAATATATTCATAACGGCCATGTTCGTGATGATGAATTTCGAGTTTTATCCCGCTGCAAGAAACGCACTTAGTGATATATGTATATGCTACAATATAAAAAAAAAATAACAGCAATAACAGAAGGGATTTGATTGGTACACATGACTGTTATATCTGACAATCGGAAATTTACTACATCTGTTGCTCTTGCATCATACAACGGGATTAAATACATCGGTGAACAGTTAGATTCAATCCGGACACAGACACAGCCTCCTGATGAAGTGATTATCACTGATGACAATTCAACAGACGGAACATATGAATTCTGCTGTGATTATATATCCAAACATAAACTTAAAGGCTGGAATGTCTGCAGGAATTCACAGAATCTTGGAGTGCAGAAAAATTTCAGGTATGCACTGTCAAAATGCACCGGCGATTATATTTTTACTAGTGATCAGGATGATATATGGATGCCCGATAAAATTGAAACTATGGTTAAAATTCTGAATACACGTTCTGAAATTAAGCTTCTTGTATCAAATTTCATTCCGTTGCTAGAGAAAGACACCAAAGAAAAGGACAATGTATATGTGAGATTTCTGAATCACCGCAATGATGGTTCCATAGTTCAGGTGAAGTTCAGCAATATATATCTCTATGTTATCAGACCGGGCTGCACATTCTGTTTCAGGCGGGAACTCCTTAATAATTACAAGATTCTTGATATACCGTATTTATTTCATGATGGAATGAGTTTACGCTATGCAATTCTTCAGGACGGGCTTTATCTTCTGAACAGGCAGCTTATATATTACAGGAGACATAGTAATAATTGTACAGTAGTTGCCGGATTCAAGTATAGATATGATAATTTAACAACCCGCATAAACTCAAGTAAACGTAATGCAGATATATACAGAAAATTTCTTGATGCCTCAGACGAACTTGGAGTTCCTGAGCATAACAGGAAAATACTTAGCAGAGAGACAAAATTTTTTGAGAAGAGAGTAACTGTACTGGAAAAACGGAATCCATTCTCAATAATTCTGTTTGTCCTAATGAATTTTAGACGTTATTCCACAGTAAGAAACGCACTCGGCGATATATATGCCGCTGTATTCCAGAGAAAATAAGCTGACATGCTGTAATTGCTTAAAATTTTTATCTTTAAGTTTATGGAGACATTATTGATTTGAAAAAACGTCCCATCATAAAATCTATTACCCATTCACACAGGAACAAGACACTATTCAACCGCGCAGGCATTTCCGCAGGCGCATATATGACTCCTGTTTACGCACACACTCTTGCGGTTTTTCCTGATGCATTGCAGGCTTCAACGTTCATTCAGGACACGAAAGCATTATTTCCCGAACGAAATATATATCTGCTTAATGAACTGCCATTGAATTCTGAGACTGACGGCTTAAAGGCTTTGCTGCTTGAACGCGGCGAGACTATCAGACGCTGGATTGATACGAAAGGAATTCTCGCGGCATATCCTGGTTCACTTATGGCATCGTGTATGCTGGGAAGTCTGGATAAAGTGATTAAACGTTCGGAGAAATTCAATCTCGTTAAATTGCGCGAATGGTTAGACATGGCCGGATACAAACGATCAAGCCTCGTATGGTCTCCTGGTCAGTATGTGCAAAGGGGATTCATTCTTGATGTCTATGATCCGGGTTATGCATTGCCATTGAGATTTGAATTCTTTGATGATGAACTTGAAAGAATCGGATCGTTTCACCCTGACACCCAGAAGAGCAGCAAAGAGTTAATGCATCTTGAAGAGATTACACTTCACGGAATCAATCAGGCAGTCATAAAATTTCCGTCTGAGTTATTACCCGAAGACACAATCACGATCTTATTTGACCCCGATAAAATAGAATCTCAGTCTGAATCATTTTCATGGTTATGGAACGAGATATTTATTCAGGCCGGAATAAACCGCGATATTGATACATGGCCGAAGGTGTATAAGAAGCTCTCAGAGTTTCCGGTTGTGAGAATCTCAAATGACCCGGATAAATCAGATGCAGAACTCCCAATTGAATCACTTCCTGCGTTCAAAGGAGACCCCAAAATTATTCTGGGACTCTGTGATGAACTTCAAAGCAAGAAATTCACGGTAAGCGTATACACGAATAATCCCATATTCGCAAAACTGCCATATGAGATTCATGATTCGCTTTTATCTTCAGGATTCATTGACACGAGAGCAAAGCATGTTTTCATTTCCGAACGTGAATTAGCCGGAATAACTTCAACTGCATCACTCACACAGAGAAGACCACCAAACGAATGGAATGATTCGGAAAAATTATCGCCCGGTCAGCTCGTGATTCATGAGGATTACGGCACGGGAATATTCAGAGGAATCGAAACAGTAGACTCTTCTGGTGTACCTATGGACATGCTTGCGATTGAATTTGCCAATGACAACAAGCTGTTAATCCCTGTTCTGCATTCACACAAATTAACGGGGCTTAACGAACACGAAAGCGAAGCCGTTAAACTTGATACGCTGAAGGGTAAAGCATGGAAGAAAAACGCACAAAAGACTCAGGAACGTGCGCGTCAGGAAGCAGAAGAACTCATGAAGATATTTGCTCAGAGAGAACTTCAGAGACGTGAGCCGTTCCCTGAACCTGATGACGAATATAATGACTTCGTGAAAGCATTCCAGTTTAACGAGACAGCAGATCAGCTTAAAGCTACGGACGAAATCATGAAGGACTTATCCGGCATATATCCTATGGACAGATTGCTTGTCGGTGATGTCGGCTTCGGCAAAACTGAAGTTGCAATGAGAGCGGCATTCAGAGTTATAGAAGCAGGCTATCAGGTATGTATTCTTGTGCCTACAACTATATTAGCCCAGCAGCATTATGTTACGTTTCAGTCGAGATTTGCGGGTTTCCCAATACGAATCGGATTATTATCGCGATTCATATCAAGGCGTGAGGCTGTGCAGATAATGAGCGATACGGCACTTGGGAAAATAGACATTCTCATTGGCACTCACAAATTACTTCAGAAGGGTGTACTCTTCAAGAAATTAGGCCTGCTTGTGATTGATGAAGAGCATAGATTCGGAGTCATGCATAAAGAGAGCCTGAAAAAAACATACGGGTCTGTTGATATACTCAGTCTTTCAGCAACACCGATTCCGCGAACACTGGCCATGTCATTAAGAGGCCTGCGAAGTATTTCGGTGCTTTCTACTCCTCCCGAAGACAGATTACCGGTTACGACCTACACGGGCAAGTTTGAACCCGGAACGATAAGACGCGCAATAACATATGAACTTAATCGCGGCGGACAAGTTTATTTTCTGTCGAATAAGATCTCACGAATGCCCGAATATGAACGAATGCTAAAAGCGTTTTTCCCTGACGCAAGCATAAAGAAGGCACACGGTCAGATGCCGGAGAAAGAACTTGAAGAGACCATGCTTGAATTTTATGACGGCAAGATTGACATTCTCATTGCCACAACGATTATCGAAAGCGGTCTTGATGTCGGAAGAGCTAATACTATTCTTGTCGACAATGCCGAAGAACTCGGACTCGCACAGATGTATCAATTAAGGGGTCGTGTAGGCAGAAGAGGAGAGAAGGCTTTTGCGTATTTCTTTTACTTCAACAAGGCAGAATTAAATCAGGATACGATTGACAGGTTAGACGCAATTGCAACGATGACTGATTTAGGCTCTGGATATGACATTGCGATGAGGGATTTGGACATTCGCGGAGGAGGAGACATTGCCGGAACCAGTCAGCACGGAGCAACACGAAACAGCAGCTATAATATCTACTACAGCTTACTCGAAAAGGAACTGAATAAATTACGCGGCATTGAAGAAGAGAAAGTAACCGAAATTGATTCTGACAGGGGAGGCGGATTCATTCCTGAGAATTATATTCCGCAGGACGATGTGAGAGTTACTATCTACAGGCGAATGATTAACGCTGTCGGTCATGATGAATATGAAGCATTGCTCAACGAGATTAACGACAGGTTCGGGAAAATGCCTTCGGAAGTGAGCTATCTTGTAGGATTAACGGCAATACGCAATTTCGGCGGTCATTACGGGATCGAAAAAGTGAACGTGAAAAAAGGAATGGTGAGTGTGAAGCATAACGGCAAGGACATTCCTGATTTCATGAAAGCGTATTTGAAGATGCTCGGAAGAAACGTAAAGTACATAGCATAAAAAAATTTTTTCCGGCCTGATGTTTTAAGTCAAGCCGGATTTTTTGTTCTTAAAGTTCCATTGCCTGAATTATCATATCAACTGCTTCTCCTCTGGTCATACCGTTATTCAGTGCAGGTAGTGATAATTCATGTCCTACGATTTTTTCTGCGCGTTCTTTCATCTTTGCAATTTCTTCATCATTAACAGGCTCATCAACTCCAAATGTGCCGGGTTCATCATCACTCACGGGAAGTTTCACGGGGTCAGCAATGCCGTAAAGATTCGATAATTGAACACTCGCAAAAAATTTATGTCCTTCGAGAACGTCAGCATAATCGCATAATGATAATATCACTCCTGCGTTCAGTAATTCCCTTTGAACACGAATAGCTTTCACATTACGCGGCTGTATGTTCTCACGCACTGCAGCTGCGGCTAATGCTCCGGCGGCTTGTCCTGTCATCATGCAAATGGGTTGAAGTCTCAATGCTCCTGCTGCAATTCTCGACATTGAGAGATTCTTTTCTGCGGCGATTAATCCGTCAACGTTTCGCGGAATCAAAATATCCATAGGAACCTGAAAATCTCCGGCGGGTTTATGTGCCTTGATGTATTCTGCCTCTTCACCTAATTCACTTTCAATATATTCTTTCGTATCTGAATGATGAAGATCTAATACATATCTTCCTACAGCGATTGCATTCTTTATCTCGTTATTCGCATGGCCGTCATGATAGCTCTGTGAATTCTCGTATAACTCTTTCGATGTCAATGTATGTTCACCGATAATTCTGCGTGATTCTCTGACGTATGCGGCAGGCGGCAAATGTCTTGCTATATTCTTCCATTCGTCCGGGAGATCTCTTGCGGCCTCTGGTAATTCTCCGTATTCGTTCTCATCGACTGACCACGATTCATTAAGCTCATTCTGAACGTAATATATAAAGTGCAATGTCTTGATTAATGCATCACGTTCGATTCTTTTTCTCAGTTTTTTATTTTCGAGATATTCAGCAGGAAGTCCGTATGTATTCTTCCACATGTTATAGCCAGGATAATCATTGCCCCAGTTCACCTGAGTTTTTGTTATGCGATTCCATGTCTGCGGATCTGAATCATAATTGCCGGGCAGGAATGAATCAGGAAGACCGCGATATGCATTATGAGCCGCAAAATTCACGGGCAGTTTCACGGGGAATGTTCCCTCAAAATTTCCGCCGTCCTTCGTTACGTAGCGTTCATAGTTCCATTTCGTATGGTCATAACCGGGCAGAGGCATTTTCGGCTTTAAGTGTTCAGGTATGCCTTCGGGATATTTGCGGATAATTGCTGTCCACGTTATATCCTGAATCATTGTGTCTTTGTTGATGTTGGGCGTAATTGAATTTCCTGCTCTGTAGTCCACACCAGCAAGAGGCAATATATCTCCGTATTCAGTTGCATCGATTAAGATTTTGCAGGCTATGTTTAATTTTCCTTCGGGGGTCTGAATTATTACGCTGTTGATTCGTAAATTATCGCTTACTCCGTTTTCATCTGACGCTATTACTTTCTCACTGCCCACATGAATTATCTGTGAGTGATATAAAATATCAGGAGCATCTTCACCTCTAGCCATGTCGGATAAAATTTTATGCCCGATAAAAGGCTCAAATGCAGCCTCAAGTGAATTACCTGTGTTCCAGTAGCATGTCTGAATCGATTTCCCTCGTTCCGAATAATATTCTTCGATTCGGTTCATGAATTCACGGTACAATCCGCTTCTCTGACGGCTTAAATCATCCATCGTTGAAACTCCTGATGCAACCGCCTGACCTCCTAGCATGTTAGTACTCTCAACAACGAGAACGTTCATGTCCATGTGTGAGGCCTGAATTGCCGCCGCTATTCCTCCCATGCCCCCGCCCGCAATCACAATATCATAATTATCGCGCAGGTTCTGAGCATATGATGATAAAGCTAACGTGAGAATGATAAACAGTGATGCAAAAATTTTACGCATAGTTATTCTGCCTCCTTTGTGAATTTTCTGCATTGTATCAGACATAATATAAAAAGAGACAGAACTTTTGAATCTGTCCTGCCTCTTTGCGAAGCTAAATGCCAAAAATTTTTGAATGACTGCCGGATTATAATAAATGTATTAATCTCTCCTTGTTCCGAATAAGCGCAATAAATAAAGAAAGATATTAATGAAATCGAGATATAGCTGAAGTGCACCGATAACTGCAATCTTGCCGGTCATGTCTTCATCACGAGAATCATAACTTGCTGCCGTCATCTTAATCTTCACAGTGTCATATGCAGTCAGTCCCATGAAGATTATGATTCCCAGAATGCTTATCACGTATTCAGTTGTTGATGAGCCAATGAATATATTAATGACCGATGCGATGATTATTCCCCATAAGCCCATGATGAGAAAGCTGCCCCATGTCGTAATATCTCGTTTCGTGTAGAGACCGTATAAGCTCATTGCACCGAACATGCCTGCGGTTGATATGAATGCCTTGTACACTGACTCGCCGGTATAAACGAGAAGCACGACTGAGCATGTGAGACCGTTAAGCAGACTGTACACGAAGAAGAGAGTACGCGCTGTTGATGCAGAGATTCTATTTATGCCTGCACTGATTGCAATAACGAGTCCGATTTCAGCAACGCATAATACAATCATGGGAGCGCGTGAAGAAAAGAGCAAACGTATCATAGTTATGCTTGAGGCTGAGAGATAAGCAGTTACAGCCGTGAGAATGAGACCGAATGCCATATACTGATAAACTTTCCTGAAGATTGCGTTGATACTTTCAGTTGTGTCTAATGCTGTTGAATAAGGCATATAGTTTTCGTAATTTGCCATTTGAATCACAAACCTTTCAATCAAAATTTTTTGCAAGATTTATTTGCTAGAATATATTTTAACAGGCAGTAAAAATTTTTAGATCTGAAGGTGAAAAGATTGGCATCGAAGAAGAATGATACAAATGAAATGAGACGGAGCAGTTATGATGCACTGAGTGAAAAGCTGACACACTTACGCACAGAACGACGCTTAGAGGTCGCAAAGAAACTTGAAGAGGCCCGCGCATTTGGAGATCTCAGCGAGAATGCAGAGTATGCCGCCGCAAAAGAGGAACAGGCCAAACTCGAAGATGAGATAATGCATCTTGAGAACACTCTGAATAACGCAAAGATAGTTGACGAAGAGAAAATAGACACAACCAAAGTAGGAATAGGACTCAGAGTTACGCTTGATGATTTAGATATTCCAGGCAAGACATACACGTATACTCTTGTAGGTTCAGAGGAACTTGCAGTAATAGGAATCCCTGCAGGGGGAATGCAGAGCATCTCACAGAAGAGTCCTGTGGGGCAGGCAATAACGGGTCATTCAGTCGGCGATGAAGTAACTGTGAAGATTCCAAGAGGCTTAAGACACTTAAAGATAACGGCAATTGAGAAGTAGATTGAGAAGTGATTTGATGATTCGCATAAGGCCAAGAAGATTAAGAATATCACAGTCAGTTCGTGATATGACCAGTGAGACGAGATTAACGTCATCAATGTTAGTGTATCCTGTATTCATTCGCGAGGGACATAATATCATCGAGGACATTCCCGCAATGCCCGGTCAGAAACGATACAGCCCTGACACATTGCCGCGAATACTTGAACATGCCGCAAAGAATCAAATCGGTGCAGTATTATTCTTTGGCATTCCCGAACACAAAGACGAAAACGGAACTTCAGCATACGATGATAACGGCGTGATTCAGAATGCGATTCGAATCTCAAAACGTGAATTCCCAGATTTAACTGTCATAGGCGATGTATGTATGTGCGAGTACACATCACACGGTCATTGCGGTTTAATCAGGCATAACGATGTCGATAATGATTCTACGCTTGAACTGCTTGCACGTATTGCGGTCTCACAGGCAAATGCTGGAGCGGATATAGTTGCGCCTTCTGCGATGATGGACGGACAAGTTAAGGCTATCCGTGATGCTCTTGATGATTCAGGACTGACTGACACGTTAATATTCTCTTACGCTGTGAAATATGCGAGTGCCTTTTATGGTCCATTCAGAGAGGCGGCCGGATCAGCTCCTTCATTCGGGGACAGGAAGACTTACCAGATGAACCCGAAGAATATCCGCGAGGCATTACGTGAGGCACTGCTTGATGTTGAAGAGGGAGCAGATATGCTTATGGTGAAGCCTGCACTGCCGTATCTTGATGTCCTGAAGTCCGTAAAAGAACGCGTGCTTGTTCCTGTGGGAGCGTATTGCGTTAGCGGTGAGTATTCTATGATGAAGGCAGCAGCTCAAAACGGATGGCTTGACGAGAAAAGAATCGTATGTGAATCTGCATTTTCAATTGCAAGAGCCGGTGCAGATATTATCATCACGTATCATGCATTAGATCTAGCTGAATGGATTCACAACGGAGAAATTTAAACGCGTAAAAAAAATTCCCTCCCAACATCTTAAACGCTGAGAGGGATTCTCTTTTCACTTTTTCATTTACATTTGCAATATATTCATGATTGACTGTGAATTTTGATTCGCCTGGCTTAACATTGATGTTCCTGACTGATTCAATATTTGCAGCTTCACGAACTCAATATATTCTGAGGCCATATCCGCGTCAGTGATTCTGCTTTCACTCTCCTGCATGTGTAAACTTGTTTCTTTCAGGCTGTTTGTATTGTACTCAAGCTCATTCTGATACGAACCGATTTTAGTTCTCTGAACGCTGACTTTGTGAATCGCCGCATCAAGTATGCTTATTGATGCAGATGCACTTGCTCTTGTCTTTACGTTGATTTTATCGAGCCCAAGCGATTCGGATCTCATATCGCCTATATGAATGAACATGTCTTCGCCGATATTCTGCCCGACCTGAAACGCTGTACTTTTATCTTTTATGTGAATCTTCATGACTTCGGGCTGTGAGTCTGCATTGAGAACATACGTTTTTGTGCTTTCACTCCACGAGGCTTTTATATTCGTCATTGCGTTGAATTCAAATTTAAGATTCTCACTGATTACCCCTTCGAGTGTATTCCCGCTGAGTGAAACGTTCTTTGCGATCGTAGTTCCAGAATGAGCATCATAAACTGACGCGGTGAATTCAGAATCAACTGCGTCTTTTATATTCACGAGTCCGAGCGCATTAACTAAGTCCTGATTGTCGGACGTGAATGTTAATCTGCCTTCTGTACCTGGAATAACACTGCGTATTATCATGGCGGCCTGAGTCGTGTAACCGGCAATCTCTATTTCTCCTGTTTCAACCGGGTAGCCTGAATCATCAAGAACAAGTTCATCGTTTTCATCGCGTTCATAAACAGGTCTGTAAACTTTTTCTTCTTCGTAGACAGCTTCAAGTCCAGGTGTACCGTCTGAGATCGTGCAGAAATTATTCACGTTGTCCGTGTACTGCCCTTGCCCTAAATCATTTGCGATTGCGTTATTGATTTTTTCGCGCACATTATCAATGGTATCCGAGCTGTATAAAGTTATCTCTGTTGTCTGACCGTCTCCCTGAGTGATCGTAATCGTCTGAGGCTGTGAGAACATAGATTTTCCGGTCGCATCAGTGAATGCTGTCATGTCTCCCAGTGTTGAAGGCACAATCTCAACATCACGCACCTGTACTTCTGTTCCGTCTGAGGCAATCTCTGTTCTGTAAATTTCTTTTGCCCTCGTTACGTCAAATATATTAGTCTTTTTGATTTCGGCCTGACCGGGTTTTGCTTTGACTTCAATCTTGTAATTGCCTTCTATGCGTTTCTTCTGTCCGAATTTATCCGTAACTGTCAGTGCTCCGCTTGCCTTCACTGATATATTGCTATTATCAGAACTCCATTCTACTGCTGAGCTGCCATCGAGAAGACGCTTATTATTGAACGTGGTACTTGCTGCTGTGCTGTCGATTGCTTTGCGTAACTCGCCGATCTCATGCTGTATATAATTTCTGTCCTGCGTGGTGAGAGTGTCAGTTGCTGCCTCAAGAGTTAATTCTCTCATTCTCTGAAGCATTGAGTTAATCTCATTCAGTCCTCCTTCTGCTGTCTGAAGAAGACTAACTCCGTCCTGTGAATTTCGGATCGCACGGTCAACTCCTGCAATCTGTGAAGACATCTTCAGTCCCATCGCAAAACCTGATGCATCATCTGCCGCCGTTGCCGTACGAAGCCCGGTAGACAATGCACGTGCGGTTTTCTCTATTGCGTTATTCGTCGATGTCAGATTGTTATATGCTGACATAACGATATTGTTAATGCCGCCTGTCTTCATGATATAAAAATTTGCCTCCTGCTTTGTTGATTTATCCCTGCTTTAAATTTTCGGCATAAATCGCAATCCTTTTTACAACTCTTCTTATAATCCGAATATTTTCACAGCCTCTTTCATGTTCTCGCGTATTTTCACGTTAAACGGACATCTCTTTTCACATGCCCCGCACTGTATGCATTCACCCGCGTGATGTTCAAGAACTGCGTAATGTTCTCTGACTGTCTCCGGCAAATTCTTACCTGCCTGCGCTAGATTCAGAAATTTAGTTACACTCGCAATATCAATTTTCTTCGGACAAGGTGCACAATGCGAACAGTACATGCAATGACCTTCCCAGCTAATTTTCGGGAATGACGCAAGAGCAAGTGCATAATCACGTTCAGACTCACTTGCATTCTCATAATCCGCCGAGAGATTCAATTCTTCGACACTATGCGCACCTGCAAGTACACATGAGACAGCCGGACGTGATAATGCGTAGGCTATGCACTGATTCACTGTGAGTGCTGCTCCTGCGGGTGATAATTCTGCATTGAGCAAATCTCCTCCGCCGAAACATTTCATCACGGTTATGCCCACACCCATACGCTGACATGCCTCGTATAATTTCTCGCGTTCGGGGTCCATGTTCGTTAAGTGATTCGCGTATGCTTCATCGGCCCATAAGTCTTCAACGTCTTCACTTGCGGGCTGAAGGTCATAACACGGATTCACACTGAACATTAAGACCTCAATTGATTCACTCTCTGCTGCTTTCAGTGCGACCTGCGGATTGTGTGAGCTTAACCCGATATAATGAATCTTGCCTTGTGCTTTCAGTTCACGCGCATAATCGAGTATTCCGTTTCTGATTATCGTGTTCCAGTCATCAAGGGCATCGCAGTAATGAATCATTCCGACATCAATATAATCAACATCAAGAAGCCTGAGTGATTCTTCAAATGCATCGCGTACTTCACTGAGCACTCTTGAACGCATATATTGTCCGTCTTTCCACACTGATGAAATATGAGACTGAATGATAAATTTCTCACGTCTGCCTTTAAGTGCATGGCCGATTGCGGATCTTAATTTGGGATCTGGTGAATATAAATCGAAGTAGTTTATGCCTCTGTGAAGTGCCGCATCGAAAAGTTTCTTACACATTCCGTAATCGTCTTCAACCATTCCTTCACAGCCCATTGCTATCTCGCTGACCTTTAAGCCTGTGCTGCCTAATTCGCGGTAATTCATGAAAAGTTTACTCCCCTCAAAAAGTTTTTATGAACATTATAACGAATTCAAGAGGAGGTGAATCAATTTATGAGTGAGATTTATTTTCTGATTTATTTTCTCCGCGCAGAATTTCTCTTGCATGTCTGTGTTCTTCGGGAACATCTGAGAGTTTCATATTCTTCACTGACTCTTCATTTCCTGTTTCACATGCCCTGTCATAATACCAGCATTTATATTCAATCACTCTTAATATTTCCTGAAGATTTTTCATTTCTTCCTTGAGAATATCCCTGCGCCTGTAGAATATATTACGCCTTCCCTCTAACGTATCTTTTCCCTTTCTGGCCATGTTCATGTATTCTCTTATCTCACGAAGCAATAAGCCGGACTTCTTGAGGCATTCAATTAATCTCAGAGTGTGATAATCATCATCAGTGAACATACGTACGTTATTGTTATTGCGTCTCAGTGAAGGCAGTAATCCTTCTTTATCGTAATATCTCAATGTCGAAGCAGGAAGCCCGGTTAATTCGGACATCTGTTTAATCGTATAAGGCAAATTAATTTTCCTCCTGTTGATTAGTGAAATTAATTTTACAGCTTGAAGTCAGGTTTAATTCACGGCTTTATATCTGCAAGTATACTCATTGCTTCCTCGTTGCCATTCTCTGATGCCTTCTTCAGCCATTTCACAGCCTCGTCAGTATTGCCCTCACTGAGATACATTATGCCGAGATTCAATTGCGAAAGATCAAATCCTTTTTCTGATGCCCTGTACCATAATTCGACGGCCTTATCCATGTCTCTTGGGACTCCTCTTCCCTCACAGTAGAGAACTCCGAGATTATGCAGTGCTTCAGGGTAATCAATTTCTGCCGCCATTCCGTACCATTTAGCCGCCTCCTTGTAGCTCTGAGGGACTCCGTAACCGCGTGAATACATGAGTCCAATATTGCACATTGCACCGTCATAACCCTGCTCCGCCGAACGCATATAACATTTGAATGCCTCTTTGTAGTCCTGCTTTACTCCTTCACCGTGATAATATTTCTGTCCAAGCTCAAAATCTGCTTTTCCGTCTCCGCTTTCTGCCCGGCTTTTTAACTCTTCGATATATTCATCATCTTCACGTTCAAGTATTAATCCTTCGGGTGCCTGCTGTGAATTTTCTTTTGCGTAGGGATTAATGTATATCGTCATGGTCTCATCAAGCAAATATAACGTGTATGCGTCAATGATATGATCTCTGCTGTCGGTCATGCTGCCTATACGGTGATACTTTACGGGTCTGCCTTTCTTTGTGCGTAAACGATTCAAATATCTGTAGCCTTCGGAGACACTCACGGCCTTAACGGGATTATTTATGCTTAATGCAAAGGGGTCTGATGATGACGATAATTTATTTTCAGGTGAAAGGAATTCATAGCGTTCCGGGTGAGTGTCCATGTCCCACACAAGAAGACTCTCTGCATGTTCAGGCGAATCAATCTCGCGTATACCTTTGAGAATCTTGTTCGTCTTCTCGTCATAGAATTCTGTACACACTGCATGAAACACTGCATATGAAAGCAAAAGTTTTTCATGTTCCGTTAATTTTCCCTTCGATGACGGCAGCATCTCAAGCGCAGCATACGGAAGTCTCACTCTGTCTTTGCTCTTCACACTAACGGCTATCTGCGGATATTTCCCAAGTAACAGACCGGCAAGAAATATAAACGTCTGATTTAATTCGGACACGCTTAACTTTTCGGATGTTAATTCATTTGCAGTGAAAAGAAAATCACATCTGAATTTGAGAATCTCATCAGGCAAATCTATTTTCCCTTCACGCCCAAAAGTTACGCGCCGAAATTCCCTCGTAAAATCTTCTTTGCTCATGTTCGGCATTGATTCATCATCTCCCGCGTTAAATATATTTTGCAATTATACCGTCAATATCCGCCGGACTCTTTGACATATCACATGCCCATTCCCCGAATCGATTCGTATTGTTCACAGCTTTAATCCAGTCAGACAATGCGCGTTTCTTCTCTTTGTCCTGTTCGGATTCAATGCCTTTGGTCTCAAGGATAAGCGTGATATTATTCTTAAGCCTCACAAAGAAATCAGGCACATATCTTTTAACTTGTCCCTTATAGACATAATTCACATAGAACCCTAAATGATCGTTCTTTGCATATGATTTTACGTTCGCATTATGTTCAAGCGCATACATAGTCGATGATTCTAATGCACTGTCATATACGCAATGGCTGATGTGTGATTTAATCGTCTCATGGCATGGCCTCGATGTGTACCATGAGAGCATATCTCCTGTTGAACGTTCGCGTCTTGAGTTATTGATGACGGGAATGATTTTCTCTGTGCTCTCTGATTTTATGCTGCTCCAGATATGCGTTATGATTCTTTCCATGTTGAGAGCAATAATTATCTTGCGTCTCGTTTCGTTCAGCATAAAAAGCTCTGGTGTAACTTTTATTTGTCCTCCTGAAAGATAATCTTCCGTAAGCTTTATGACCTGTCCAAGCAAAATTAATTTCGTTCCATGCTTCTGCCATTCCGTATTTGAATTCGCGAGCATTAAATCATAAACTCGTCCTGCTGAATCAAAAATCATTCTCTGCATTCTGATTGCACCGTATAATTTCTCAAGGTCTATATCACTGCACATTGAGAGATTCATTTTTCCGTCAATCACGGGCGCAAGGTCTGCACTGATTCTCGTACCTGCAGCATCAAGTTCAATCTCAGGAACAGAATCAACATCAAGGCTCAATGTCTCTCTCATAACATACTCAAGTCTAAGTACTTCAGGCCATGAAATTTTATATTCTTCACGTTCAGGCAGAACTTTTATCTGTATCGTTGGTTTTGTGGGAACAGCACCCTTCTTTGAATCCTCATGGGGAAGAAACGCAAACGGAATCCCGAAGACATTCACGTATTCAGGTGAGAACATGCCCGCGTCATTCACATCATATGACGTTCTCCGCAAGCCCCTTCCTACAACCTGTTCGCATAAAAGCTGACTCGTAAATGCCCGAAGTCCCATGATATGTGTAACTGTTCTTGCATCCCATCCCTCTGATAACATTCCGACAGAGATAACATTGCGGATCTGTTCTCCGTTCGTGCCCTCTTTGCCGACATTATCAATAGCATCACGTAATCTTGCGGCTTCTTCCGTATTCATTCCATCAAGTACTTTGCTGTCTATGCGCAGAAGATTATGCTTCAATTCGGGTGCAGTCATAACAGCATCATGTGTGAATGCATATTCAATTCTTGCGGCGGTCTCCGTAGTATTGGCTACGGTTATCATCACGGGAGGCGTTAATCTTCCGGCGGCTTTCCATTCGTCATATACTTCTTTCCAGTCCAGGCCAAGCATCATGTATGCGTTCGTTACGAGATCAGGCAATGGGACTTCTTTATCTGATGATGAATTCAAATTCTCTTTCACTGAAGGGTCTGCGTAAATGTGATAGAACTTTGACTTGTACGTCTCTGAATCAGGAACTGCATTATCCCGGACAACTATACGCGGAGTTTTCACGAGTCCCGATTCGATTCCGTCGCTGAGTCCGAAATCACTCACTATCCATGTGAATAACCCTTCTTCATCTTTGCCCCGGCTGTTACGCATCACAAAAGGTGTCGCAGAAAAATCATAGCAGCATGTTATCTTTCTTGCCCTGTGAATCCTGTCTAAACTCTGAATCCATACTGTAGCTTCTCTTTTTTCTTCGCTGCTTTTACCCTTCTTATTTTCAGGCGTTAATCTGTATGCATGATGTGCCTCGTCATTAATCACGAGAATATTCTTCATGTCTCCGATTTTGCTTTGACAATATGCATTATCACTTTTAGGGCCGCGCTTATCCACACTCTTTGTGTCTTCTTTTTCGGGTTCTAATGCCTGCCAGTTACGTATGAGTATATTTCCCTGATTCAAAAGCTCATTCATTCCCGGCGGCATGACCTGAAAACGCGAATAATAATTTTCACATGATGAATCAGGAAGCAAAACCTGCAATCGTTTCTTAACCGTTAAATTCGGTGCAACAATCAAAATGTTTCTGGTGAATCTCTTATCACGCGGATAACTCACACTGTTACTTATCTGCCACGCTATTAACATGGCCATCACGATCGTCTTTCCTCCGCCAGTACATAACTTCGTGCATAGTCTCCTGAATTCGCTTCCGTCATCCTGAATTAATATCCCGCTCCTGTATTCAGATAATGATTCATAAAGAAATATGAGCGTCTCTATTGCATCAAGCTGGCAGAAAAAGAACGGCGAGTCAGGTCTTGCACTCTCATCATGCCAGTGTGAAAGCAAATCTCTTGTCGTGTTTGTTATTCCCTGATAACCGCCATCACGCCATTGTCTTACACGCTCACGAATCCGATTCACAAGCTCAATCTCGATAAATCTTCCTTCGTCATCATATTTCTTTGCTCCGGGCTTCGCGACAAAGTAGCCTGCTTTCCTTCTGCCCTCAACGATTTGGAATTCTTGAGCTTCATGGTCATAAACCCAGTGTGATTTCGGCTCTTCATACGGTGAATTGATTATCAGCCTGTCTATTTTTGCGGTCATTCTCTTAATCCTCCGTCAGTCAGCGACACGCACATATATACTTTCAATGCATACTTTCATGTCAGCAGAAATATATACTCTCATTCTCTTATCCTCTGTCAGTCAGCGAAAAGCACGCGCATACTTTCTATGCCTCTGTCATCAATTATCTTAACCGCTATTTGCGTGTTCTTCTCAGCTTCAAATTCAATCGATTCATTCCCTCTGTACTGTTCAATCAGTTCTTCATCGATAACGGACTTCAATGTCTTCTCAAGTTTTGACCAGCCTCCATTTTTGCCCTCAATCGGAAAGAATATCTGCGTGGGAATCATGTACATCCCGTTATAGTTCGTATCAAGAAGCCACATCGCAATGTTATCTGCTTCTCCTGATTCAACTTTATTGCTCTTCACGTTGAAATAATCAAATCCACGAACATAAACTTTATATTTTTTCTCTCCTGTCTTCCTGAGTTCAACGTCAGGCTGACCCACAAGCCAGAATGACTGACTGTTGCGTTCTTTCTTGCGCAAGTCCTCAGTGAGTAAATCGGGATTCATCTGAACAGCAAGCATATTGATATTCTGTAAGCTGTTAAGGTGATTGATTCTCTCAGAGGCTACCGGGTCAAACTGAAACGCCGCGAAGATTAAGAAGTCTGCTTTTAACATTGAAGCCTCATCATATGCACCGTGTACTCTGCGCACATCCATGAGACTTGATTCATCAGCAAAGCACACATAAGCCTTCCGTGATTCTTTTTCATCGGTCCACGCCTCAGCATTGAGATAACGTGAACCGGTCTTAAGCTCAACGCGCGAGAATCTGATTCGTTCTCCATGCCTGCCGGTTATGCCTGACGCTAATAACTGTTCTCTCCAGTCAGATTGTTTTGATGATTCGTTTGCATCGTCATTGAATTTTGCGGCCTCGTCAGGTGAAAGCACAACGGGAGCAGGTAATGCCTCAATCGTGAAAGGCCCTGTTACGCGCGTCTTCGATGAATCTTTTTCGGGAGCGTCATAAAGAATTTCAGTTGCAGGAGGTTCATTATTGGCGATTGATTTCAATGTTACATGCGGAACTGTTTTATACACGAAGCCTGCATTGATTCCCTTTGAGGGATCTGCGAGACGGTAATAATCGAATTGTGCTGTGAGTAATCTTTGACGTGCGATTGCGATTGCCACGCGTGATGTGTCGCATGTGATCCAGCGTCTGCCCCATTGTTCGGCAACGTATGCTGTTGTTCCTGAGCCGCATGTGATGTCGAGTACGAGGTCTCCGGGATCTGTGGTCATGAGGATACATCGCTGAATTACTTTCGTGGAGGTCTGCACTACATATCGCATGTCTGTAGCTCCGTGTGTATCGTTCCATAAATTTGTGAGTGGTTGAACTGGATAATCATCATGAAACAGTACATAGCAAGGTCTTTCACCTGGTGCCATTATGCGCCGTGCTTCTATAAGTCTCTTCATGCCCTCTTTATTTGTCTTCCAGCTCTTTTTGAGAGACTTGTAAATTTTCCCTTCAAACTCGAAATCATATGTGCAACTTTGCGTGTAACCTGTCGATGCTAAATTATCCGTAAAAAAAGGTCTTGCGCCATCGGGATAATTCTTTGCGTTTCGTCTCTCTTCTGCTGTCATTTTTCTCCTCGTGCCGTCTTTAAGCTCAAGCCATGTATAGCCAGTTCCTTCTCCGACTTCTTTAGCTTCAAACAGTCGATGATACTTTATATTATTCTTTTCTTTCGCATACCACACTATATAATCAGATATTCCGACTAAGCCCTTGCTGCCGAGCGGTGATGCCTTGCGGAACGTTATCATGCTCACAAAATTTTCACGCCCGAAAATCTCATCACATATGCACCTCACCAGATGCACATTCTCATCGCTGATCTGAACGAACACACTCCCCGAATCACTCAGCAATTCCCTCACGAGAAGCAATCTGTTCCGAAGATAACTCAGATACGAATGAATCCCAAGCTCCCACGTATCACGAAACGCACGAATCATTTCAGGTTCACACGTCAGATCTTCATCGTTCCTGTCTTTGACATCGCGCTTATTCACGAACGGCTGAAAATTGCTTCCGTATTTGATCCCGTACGGCGGATCTATATATGCCATCTGCACACTGCCCCTCATGTTTTCCTTCTGAATCAGCGAGTTCATGATGATTAATGAGTCTCCTGCTATCATTCTGTTTCTCCATGACTCCGAATAAGTGTACGCATCTATTGCCCTGATACGCTCGTCAAAAATTTCTGTCGCTGATAACTCCGGGAAAAGTGGCAGCTGCTGTTCCTGTTTTGGTTTCTTCATTGCCGAGATGATTACGCGCTGAGGGGTTATGCGTTCGTGTTCGTGAATGGACATCACCGGGACAGTTAATGACTCTGATTCGCTTTTGCCGGTCCAGTCAAGTTTTGGGTCTTCGTGAGGATCAAATGAATATGTCTTCAGTTCCTGCTTTGAATCGTCATCTATTCCTGATTTCGGAATGCCTGCGCGTGTTTCATTGTGAGTGTATGAATCAATTTCGCCTGAGGCCATGATGAAAATAAATTCTCCTTTACGTATGGGATAATTAATTATACATTTCAATTAGGAGGTTAATATTTTGATTCGTAAATTTATTTTTGCGCTTGCGGTTATGATTCTAATTTTCATGTCATCAGAATCATTTTGTGCATCGAGGGCTGAATTTGCACTTGAGAGATTAACTCTTGAGCAGAAAGTCGGACAGCTATTTATTATTCGTCCTGAGCAGGTTAACCCGAAGTATAAATATGACGACACAACCGGCAAGAGTGTTAATGACAAGTCAAAAAAGAAGAAAGATGATTTCAATTATACGGTCTTCACTGCAGAGATGCGTACGTTCATGAAGAATTATCCCGCTGGAGGCTTCGCAATTTTCGCAAGGAATATTGAAAGTCCAGAACAGTTAAAGAGACTGACGCGTGATTTGAATGACGCAAGCATAAAGCTATTGGGAGTACCTGCGATAATGGCAATTGATGAAGAGGGCGGACGTGTTGCAAGAATCGCGAACTCGAAAGTGATTGATGTTGCGAAGGTTCAGAACATGGCCGCAATCGGAAAGACGAAAAAAGAATCGAACGCAAGAAGAGCCGGTGAAATCATCGGGAAATATCTCAAGGAGTACGGGTTCAATCTCAATTTTGCTCCCGTTGTTGACGTGAACACTAACCCGAAGAATATTGTGATAGGCAACCGTGCATTCGGATCAACACCTTCACTTGTCTCACGAATGGCAGGTGCATATATCGACGGTCTTCATGCATACGGAATTGGCGCATGTCTGAAACATTTTCCCGGACACGGTGATACTCGCGGCGATACTCATAAAGGAACAGTGAACATCAATAAGACCTGGAAGAATCTGCGCAAGGTTGAATTAATTCCCTTCACTGAAAATTTCAAAAAGGCTGAGGCTGTTATGTCTGCTCACGTAACAATGAGAAAAGTTACGAATGACGGACTGCCTGCATCACTGTCGAAGGCAATCATAACGGACAAGTTACGCAAAGAATTAGGCTATGAGGGATTAATTATCACTGACGCATTAGAGATGTCATCAGTAACAAAGAAATGGAAACCCGGCAGAGCGTCATTAATGGCATTTGAGGCCGGCAATGATATTATTCTTCTTCCTGTTGATTACAGAGCGGCATATCATGAGATATTAAACGCTGTGAAGAAGGGCAGAATTTCGGAGAAGAGACTGAATGAAAGTGTGTTAAGAATACTTGAGTTCAAGTTTAGCCATATGTGAGAGTTAATGTATAATTATAAAATCC
>JAFPWQ010000327.1 GCA_017394925.1 Synergistaceae bacterium | reverse complement strand
TGCGGAAGTCAGAACGAATCCAAATTTGAATGCGATATGTGATTTTGTTGACATGACGAATAAAAACGGAGGTGAGAATGCAGATCATGATGCAGATAATTGAATGGCTGCTCTTAATCTTTCTGATTGTATGTGCTGTTGCCGTTTCACTCTCGAAGAATTTATTGAACTCCGTGATTATCTTCATGAGCTACAGCTTAGTCATGGCCGTAATCTGGGTATTGCTTCAGGCTCCGGATTTGGCGATAACGGAAGCGGCTGTAGGTGCAGGGGTAACGAGCGTATTGTTCTTTCTTGCGTTGAGGCGTGCGGGTCAGCTTGGACATAAAAGAGACGAAGAGAGCAAAAAACGTTAGGAGGCAATGATGAACACTCTTTATGAAATTTTCATAATGGGTTTCAAGAGATATGGTGCAGAGATAGTTTGCAGTGCGTTGATATTCATTTCGATATGGTTTTTCCCGCGCCTGCGAAATTTCTTGAAGAGGTCTTTACGCGATAACATTCCTAAGTCCGTGAATAATCCTGAGGCTGAAACTCTGGAGGATATACCAGAAGAAGATAATTTTGCTGAAATGGAAGATGTTAGCAGTGATAAATCTGATGGTTTACAACCTCCAGAATGGGTTAATGAACGCCGCAAAGAATTTGTTGATCCTGTAATGCCTCTCTTAGCTCTTTGTTTTATTATGCCATTTATCATTACGGTAAGCATTGCTTTCTTTTTTCATATTTTAAATGACTTATTGTTGTTCATACTGTTAGGACTAATATATCTTTTTGTGATTATTCTTGCGTTCGTTGTGAACAGCAGTATAAAGCTCTTCATTTCGGAGGCAGAACGAGGAAATCCATATGCTCAGTACCATATCGGCATAGTTTACAAAAACAAAAAGGCATATCAGTTATCTTATGTCTGGTATTACCTGTCAGGACTGTGCGGACACCCAAAAGGATATTCTAAAGCAGCAAAAATGGAGAAGCCCGGATTATTATCTGGAGCAAAAATTTCTTCATGGGAAGCAGGGACAGCTAAGGCAGAAGCATTAAGAATGTTTGATGAACTCAAACAGAAAAGAGCAGAAGCATTTGAGTATTACCGCAGTAAGGCATGGAGCGGAGACAGTATAGCCCAATACAATTTGGGATATGTTTACCAAAAAGGAGAAGGAACAGAACAGAACGATCATAATGCTTATGTCTGGTATTTCGTTGCACAACTCAGCGGAGACTGAAAAGCTGAATCACGTATTGAAAAACTTAAAAGCAAACTCTTCCCTTCTCAGGCAGCAGAGGCTGAAGAAGAAGCAAAAAAGAAATTCAATGCTATTCAACAGCGAAAATTGAAAAAATAACATGAAAGGAGATATTTACGCTTGAACACAGAGACACTCAAAGATAACGTCAGAACAATTCAGGATAACAAAGTAGTTATTCCCGATGAAGTGCAAAAGATACTGGGCGTAGCTAACGGTTACAGAGTTATGTTTATTGCTGACGGTGAAGAAGTACGCATAGTGAATCCGGCTGTGCATTCTATGAGAAAACTTCAGGAGGCAATGAAAGGTGCAGCAGAAGAAGCCGGCTGGAAATCAGATGACGATGTAGTAGAGTACATTATGGAAATGCGCAGGAATTCCCAATGAAGATATTTATTGATACGAACATTCTGATTTCTGCAACTGTGTGGCCTCACAGCATACCGGCTCAGGCATTCGCAAAAGCGTCAGAACCTCCGAATATCGGAATGATATGCCAGCAGAATATAGATGAGATGATGAACACATTTTTTGATAAATTTCGTAATCGTCTTAATCTGTTGAGCATTTTTTTGTCAGATACAGTTCCTGCTCTAATGTTTGTTCCTGTACCGCCTGAAATTAACGTTTCAGAAAGACATATACGAGATGTAAAAGACCGTTCGATACTCAGAGCCGCAATAAATGCAGGAGCAGATATTTTGCTGACAGGGGACAAAGATTTTCTTGAATCAGGCATAACGAATCCCAAAATTATGAACGCGTCAGAATTTCTTGAACTCGCATAAAAATTTTACACGAAAGGAGATAATTCAATCTTGAATGAAGAAATCAAAGCAATCTGGAAATCATTCTATGACTGGGTAATCGGCAACGGTCCAAGACCCGAAAACGAAGTAATTCCCGATGAACCTCCTCCCGATTTGCCCTTCACACAAAGACCAAAGGATAAATACTCGCGTTTTCATGAGGCAACACTCAAGGAACGCTATAATCAATGGCTCGAAATTCACGGCCTGCATATGTTCTCGGCGTTGTATTCGGGAATGAGCGTATTAACATGTATTGTGATAGTCTCATTACTGCTTGCAACTGTGGCAGAGTTACCGCCCTTCGGAGATGAAAATAACCCCGCAAATAACGAGGTCATGAGCCGCTATGTTGAACACGGAGCAGAAGAGACCGGCGCACAGAATATAGTCGCAGGATTGATTCTCGATTACAGAGCGTTTGACACGTTCGGTGAATCTGCTGTGCTGTTTACGGCGGCTGTCAGTGTGTTAATGCTTCTGGGTGCATCACGGAAGAACAACGCAGACGATAATGAATCAATCAGGCAGAATGAATCAAGCAAAAATATTTTGTTACGCGGGCCTCCGTCAGTAAGACTTCACACATTCAGAAGGGATGATGCAATTCTAAGGGGGATAGCTTCACTCTCAATGCCGGTTATCCTGATGATGGGCTGTGTGGTCGTCATCAATGGTCATCTCTCACCAGGCGGAGGCTTCTCAGGCGGCGCAATTCTGAGTACTGCACTGATACATTGCGCGAATGCATACGGATTTGAACGCGTACATGAATTCTTTAATGAACGCACATTCATCACATCAAGTTCTACAGCCTTAATGATATACGCACTCTCAAAAGGCTATTCATTCTTCACGGGTGCAAATGATATTCACTCAATAATTCCCAAAGGCACAATCGGAAATATTCTCAGCGGCGGTTTAATCCTTCCGTTGAATATATGCGTGGGGTTAATCGTTGCAGGTACACTTTACGGATTTTATGCCCTGTTCAGTGAGGGGGAAATATAATCACATGCCCAAAAAATTAATGCGGCTTAATTCTCCTGTTGAATATATGCATAGGCTTTCATTGTCAGTGAGGAGGAAATATCACATGTCCGAAAAATTAATGCTGGAATATATTCGCAGGCGTCATC
>JAFPWQ010000326.1 GCA_017394925.1 Synergistaceae bacterium | reverse complement strand
TTGCCGTGATCTATATGTTCTGTTGAGCCTAATACTAATGATATTTCACGCATTCATTACACCTTCAAGAGCTGATATTAACGTCTCGTATTCATCATCAAGGATAGTCCTGACGTGAATCACAATCTCATCATCACGTGCGCCGCATAAAACCGGGACTTCGAGACTGCGCAATAATTTCTGAACATGGCCTGCATTCGCGACTTTGTGCTTTAACGATACGCCCCAGCCTTTTAGCTTTATCTCCGGGCATGAACCTCCTCCGGCTGCATCTTCAACTTCAATCACTCGGATATTCGCATTAATTCTCCGTGATAATTCTTCCGCAAGTTTTTCTGCGTGTGTCTTCAGGTCATCATCTGAACGTCTTATCATCCGCAATGTCGGAATCGAATCATACATGCCCTGCGCATAAAGTCTTAGTGTTGCCTCAAAGCCTGAAAGCGAAACTTTATCGACACGTAAAGCTCTTGCCATTGGATTCTTCTTGATTCGTGCAATGAGATTCTTTTTGCCTGCAATGCCGCCTATCTGAGGCCCTCCGAGCAATTTATCCCCTGAGAACGTAACTATATCTGCACCGCTTGATATGCATTCTTTTATGCTTGTCTCAGAAGGCAGATTCAAAATTTCACTCTCAACGAGCAATCCGCTTCCGGCATCCTCCATGAAGATTAAATTTTTTTCATGCGCAAGTACGGCTAATTCTTTGCGTTCGGGTGAGGCCGTGAATCCTTCTATCCTGAAATTTGACGGATGAACTTTGAGAAGCATTGATGTCTTTTCACTGATTGCACGTTCATAATCATATAGATGTGTTCTGTTGGTTGTTCCGACTTCTTTCAACATTGCACCTGAGAGATTCATTATGTCGGGGATTCTGAATGAGCCGCCTATCTCTACAAGCTCACCCCTCGACACAACGACTTCCGAATCTTTTGCGAGTTCACTCAATGCTAAGAGTACTGCCCCTGCATTGTTATTCACGACAAGTGATGCCTCGGCTCCTGTCAGTGCACATAATAAATCCTCAACGTGTGAATTTCTTTGTCCTCTTGCGCCTGCTTTCAAATCATATTCGAGATTGGAATAATGACCCGCTGATTCACACATGGCCTTCACTGCTTCGTCTGCAATTAATGACCTTCCCAAGTTCGTATGAATCACAACACCTGATGCGTTGATTACGTGAGTCAGACTTGGACGTGAGGCAAAAGCAAAAGATGATAAACATGAATTCTTGAAGTCATCATCTATGAATCGATTCTCTTCGCTCTCAAGAATTTTTTTCCGTATGTCTGCGAGTTCCTGATTCACTATGCGCTTCACTCTCATACGTCCGAGTTTCTCAAGCCATGTTTGAATCCATTCGTAACTTAATATGATGTCCATTCCTGGAATATCTCTGAGCCTTTGCCTTACATCCGACATCTGTAAACACGCTCCCGAAAAATTTTTTTTGTGGTATGCGCCTATAATATCACGCTATAATTTGCTTTCATGCATTAACGACTTCTGCAATGAAATTATGTTATCGCGTTCCTAATGCATAACTACTATTGCAATGAGATTATGTTATCGCGTTCCTAATGCATAACTACTATTGCAATGAGGTTATCTTATCGCGTTATAACTTGCCTTCATGCTCGTCTTTCGTTAATGACTTCCATAATGATACGCATGAACACACCATGATAATCGCGAACGGAGGAGCAGCCGTTAATGATACAGTCTGTAAGTTCTGAAGTCCTCCCGTCATCAATAACACTATTGCTAATGCGGCCATGAGTACACCCCATACTCCCATTTTTGATTTTGAGGGATTCAGGTCGCCGTGATTTGAGTACATTGAGAGAACGAACGTTGCAGAGTTAGCTGACGTAACAAAGAACGTTGTGATTAACACGAGCATCATTACGGACATGATGAAGCCTAACGGGTAATACTTGTAGAGTGCAAATACTCCCACAGAAATATCTTTCGTAACCTGAGCGGCAATGTCTATGCCCTGCACTAACTGAAGATGAAGTGCTGACGTTCCGAAAATTGCAAACCATGTGAAGCTCCCTAACGCCGGAACGATTAAGACTCCTGCAACGAATTCTGCAATTGTTCTGCCTCTTGAGATTCTCGCAACGAATGAGCCAACAAAAGGTGCCCATGCAATCCACCATGCCCAGTAATATAACGTCCAGTTCTTGAGGTGATCTGCATACTTTCCTCCGTAAGGTGCCATCATGAAACTCTCTTTGACCAGTCCGCTGACGAAATCGCCTATACCTGTCATGAGAGATTCAACGATTGGGAGTGAAGGCCCTACGAAGAATAAGAGAACCATGAGCGCAAGACATATAAACAAATTGAAATTCGCAACCCATTTAATGCCCTTATCGATTCCGAGTACTGCCGAGCCTGTATAGAATACCGCTAAGAAAACGATTATTGCTATCTGAATCATTGTCGTACGGTCAACGTTCATTATCTCGTTCAGGCCGCTGTTCAACTGCAATGTGCCAAGCCCCAATGATGTCGTAATTCCTGCGAGTGTAGCGAAGATTGCAAGAACGTCTACGAGTTTTCCGAACCACCCGTCAACAACTTTCTCACCGACTAACGGAATGAACAGCGAGCTAATTAAACCCGGTGAATTCCTTCTGAACTGGTAATAAGCCATAGGCATAGCGATAACTGCATAGCCTGCCCAAGGGTGCAAGCCCCAGTGAAAGAATGAAATCTGCATTGCGTCTCTTGCGGCCTGTATGCTTCCCGGCTCTGCTCCGAACGGTGTATTGCCGAAATGAATCAACGGCTCACCTGCACCGTAGAATACGAGACCTACTCCCATTCCTGCAGAGAATAACATCGCGAACCATGAGATATTGCTGTGCTCCGGTCTGTCTTCGGGTCTGCCTAAACGTACATGCCTGAATCTGCTGAAGGCCATTGCAATACAGAATATGACGAAACAGTTCATAGTGAGCAGATAACCCCAGCCGAAATATTTCGTGAGACCTCCGAAAAGTGAATTTGCGAAACTTCCGAAATTATCAGGCGCAATCCAGCCCCATGCCACTATTGCGAATGTAATTGCGATTGAAATTACGTAGACGGAATTTGATTTTGACGGTGATGATTTATTATCAGACATTGAAATTTTCAGCTCCTTCCTGAATTTAAGCAACACAAAAAATGCCGGAGGTAAAATTTCGCCCCCAGCATTATTTATTTCTTAGAACTTTGACGGAAATACTTTCGGTTCTGTTACTTCTGTTGCAAGTGCATCAAGTGCAGCTCCAACACGGCTCGTTCTTAACTGCCATTCCGCTTCTTTGCTCAGTTCAGGATCTCCCAGAGGATAAGGAACTGATACCGTCTGTACCATTCTGTTAGCTCCAACTGTCTTTGCAACATCGATTAAGTTGCACATGACGGTTACAGGAATTCCACTGCGCTCTATTTCTTTTGCCATCGTTGACCCGCAACGAGTACACGTTCCTCAGGTTGATGTAAGAATTACAGCGTCAACATTTGCATCATGAAGTTCCTGTGCTATTTCACGTCCGAATTTCGCCGCGAATGCCTGCGTTGTTCCTGTTCCGACTGTAACGTAGAAATAATCATAGAGCTTGCCGATTTTGCCCTGCTTCTCGAAATAACGCATTGCATCTAACGGTACTCCTCTGTCAGGCACTGCGCACATGGCCGCCGGGTCAAATCCTGCGTGTATCGTCTTGAATACGCCTTCGGGAAGGTGATCCAGTTTCGAGATGTCATACTTGCCCCATTTCTGCGCGCTTGCACTCTGAATTCTGTCAGGGTTATCTACAGGGACAACTCCGCTTGATGATACGAGTGCGATTGTTGCCTTGCTGAGATCCGCTACAGGTTTTGCAGGAGGAATCTTTTCCATTGCAGGAATGATAAGCTCTGTCTGGAACGGTTCACCCTTAATCTTTTTGAGCAGCATGTCAATAACTCTGTCAGCCGCCATGATTCCGTTCGGCTCAGGAATTTCTGAACGTATGCCTCTGGGGAAATAACCTTCCTGTGCTGCAGGCAGTAACTCTTCACCTTTTGCAATCTTCTTTGCGAATGCCGCCATAGGTGTTATATCCGCCTTCATGAACGTAGCCTTGCGTCCGCCCCTGAAGATATACGCAACTGATTTGTATTCTTCAACGCCGGGATTCTCTTCGTTCATTGATGTGATGACTGGCACGTTGTATCTCTCAGCTACAGCCTTGCAGACTATTCCGCAGCCCACACCGTAACGTCCGGCCATGAATGCAGGACCAGCGAAGAACATTCCGAACTCTTTCGTATCAAGGAACGCAAAAATTTCTTTCAGTGCCTCGTCCGTGTGATTCGTGATGTAGTTATCACCGCATACTATCGTGTTCGTTACCTCGATGTCGGGCTTCACCATTGCGTTTAACATCATTGAACAGCCGATTAAACCGTCATGGAATATCGGAGTCTGATCTGCTTTTTCTTCTCCGCCTATCTGGCCAAAGAACTGGTTGATGTAATGAATTGCTTTCATGATTCTATTTTTCCCCCCTTCGTTTAGAAATCTGCACACGTTCTCTTTGAATATCCGCTGATGTGATTCGCGCAGAACATTCCGTTATTTTCCATTACGAATGATCCGTCAGGTTTAATGCATCCTTCCCAGCCGCCAGAATTACCGTCTCTTGCGAGTGCTTCAAGCTCACCGATAACTTCCATTCCTGCGGGGAATTCATACATCTGGGATACGTTTCCTGTCGTAACAAGTGCATTCGTTGCAGGGTTCATTGAGACTAACGGCTGTGATGCGCCATCTCTGCCGGTGCATTCGTCAGAAAGTCCGACGGTCTTAATGCCAAGTCTCTCAAGCTCAACTAACATTGCTGTGTAATCGACATCAGGATTCCCATAACCTTCTTCTGCAACTACAGCGACATCTGTTCCAAGACTTGTGGCAATCTGTCCGGCCATTTTCACACAGCGTACTTTCTCGTCCATTTTGACATTAAGAGTTGACATGAGTACACCCAAAAAGTTAATGGTCTTTCCGTGCTG
>JAFPWQ010000040.1 GCA_017394925.1 Synergistaceae bacterium | reverse complement strand
TTACCGTTTAGATTTCGCGCGTTGAAGTTCACGAAAAAAATTTTAAGGAGGAGATAAAAATCATGATTCACATAAGCAATCTGAGAAAAGAATCTGCAGGCGAATGGACAAAATTAATTGCAGATATTACGTATTGGGGGGGGGGCAAAATTACTTAGAGGATAACTCTGAGATTTGGTTTGCCGTCAAAAATGAAAATGCTCATATGCTCTCTGATGATGTATATGACGCTTTCGTTCTCGTTCCGCTGTACATGGCCATGTATTATAAGCAGGATTTGCACATTCACGGCTGTGTCTCAAAGAGGCTGTATAAAAACGTTATGAATTATCTTCAGCGTATACTGTGCGATTTCAGCGATGATTTATCGAGAGTTGATGTTCATGTTGACGGGTTCAAAGAGTCAGAAGGTGAGCATAATATAATCGGTGCAGGAATATCCTGCGGAGTCGATTCGCTGACGACGATTTATGACAGATACGTTCATGAAGATGACCCGGAATATAAAATCAATGCGTTATTCCTGTTCAACTGCGGCACACATGGTGATTACGGCGAGAAGTCAGAACAGCTCTATCAGGACAGGTACGCAATGAATAAGTCAGCAGCAGATGAGCTTGGGCTTCCTGTTTATCAGGTTGAGTCTAATCTTCATGCTTTCACTCATCCAATGGGGCCGGATCCTAAGGCAGGATACCTTGCGATATGGTCATGCATATTCTCACTTCAAAGGGCAATCGGGAAATATTATGTGTCGAGCGGGTGCAGCTATGAGCAGGTACTTAGCTTCGGAAAAAAATATCACGATCACGATTTTGCGGACTTCTCTGAAACTTATTCCCTGCCATTGATACGTACAGAACAGCTTGAACTCATCATCTACGGTTGTCAATATGAACGTACTCAGAAAACTGAAAAGATTTCAGACTGGGATTTAGCACAAAAATATCTGAATGTTTGTGTTCCTCAGGCGCATAATTGTTCCAAATGCGTCAAGTGTTTAAGAACTCTTTTTGCTCTTGATGTTATGGGGAAGCTCGAAAAATTTGCTGGCGTTTTTGACATTGAGACATATAAGCAGCACTCATTCTGGAACAAATGCGATATTGTACTTGAACGAGGAAGTAACGTATTTAAGTGCGATGACTACAATTTTGCAAAAGCTCACGGATTCAAACTGCCTTCATACTTCACAGCCTACATTTATCTCTTCCCGTCAAGGCTCAAGGGATTCACGAAACGTGCGGCACGTAAGCTCATGGGTGAAAGACTCTATGAATCAATCAAGCGAATCGTGAAACACTGAACATGAATGCTATACTTTTGGGGCAAAACTCAAAAGGAGAAATTCATTCATGAAAGCAATTATGACAGTCTCAGCTCATGACAGAGTCGGAATAATCGCAAGCGTATGCACTCTTCTATCTGACATGGGCGTAAACATTCTGGATCTGAATCAGACAGTAATGCAGGGAATTTTTACTATGACATTGCTTGTCGACACGTCAACATCAACTCACACATTCGATGAGATTCGCACGGCAATCACAAAGCGCGGAGAGTCTGAGAATCTCATCATTCATATTCAGCGTTCAGATATTTTTGACGCTATGCACAGGGTGTAAATCATGCTTAACATTTCGGACATAATGCAGACGGTCAACATGATCGATCATCAGCATTTAGACATCAGAACTATCACGCTCGGAATATCACTTTATGACTGCGCAGACACGAATATAAATCAATGCGCGAAAAAGATTTACGATAAGATATGCATGAAGGCAGAACATCTTGTAGATGTCGGAAATGAAATCGAACGCGAGTACGGAATACCCATAATCAATAAACGAATATCAGTAACACCAATAGCTAACATTGCGGCCTCATGTGAAAGTGATGACTATTCAATTATAGGCCATGCACTTAATGATGCGGCGAAGACATGCGGCGTGAATTTCATCGGAGGGTTCTCGGCATTAGTTCAGAAGGGATTCACGAATTCAGACTTACGGCTCATAAATTCAATTCCTGAGACGTTAGCACAAACTGAGCTTGTATGTTCAAGTGTGAATGTCGCAACAACAAGAGCAGGCATAAACATGGACGCAGTAGCACTAATGGGAAGAATCATAAAGCGTACGGCAGAACTCACAGCAAAAGATGACGGCATTGGCTGTGCAAAGCTGGTAGTGTTCGCAAATGCAGTTGAAGATAACCCGTTTATGGCCGGAGCATTTCACGGTGAAGGTGAACCCGAATGCGTGATTAATGTCGGCGTATCTGGTCCGGGAGTCGTGTACCGTGCACTGAAAGATGTGAAAGGTGCGAGCTTTGATGTTCTTGCTGAGACGATTAAACGTACAGCCTTCAGAATAACGCGAATGGGTCAGGTTGTGGCTCATGCCGCGTCAGAACGTCTGAATGTCCCGTTCGGCATTGTCGATTTGTCATTGGCTCCCACACCTGCACGGGGCGATTCAGTTGCGCGTATTCTTGAGGAAATGGGGCTTGATGTCTGCGGTACACACGGAACAACGGCGGCACTTGCATTGCTTAATGATGCAGTGAAGAAGGGCGGAGTAATGGCATCTGGTCATGTCGGAGGATTATCGGGTGCGTTTATCCCCGTCAGTGAGGACGAAGGTATGGTTGCGGCAGTAAACGAAGGCTCATTGACTCTCGATAAGCTCGAAGCTATGACCTGCGTATGTTCCGTTGGGCTTGACATGATTGCGATTCCAGGCGACACATCAGCACAAACTATTTCAGCGATAATTGCGGACGAGGCAGCTATAGGCGTGATTAACTCCAAGACTACGGCAGTACGTGTTATCCCGGCACCGGGCAAAAAGGCAGGAGATACTGTAGAATTCGGCGGCCTGCTGGGAAGTGCTCCTGTTATGAGCGTAAAGAGTGCAGAAAGTAATGCGTTCATTGCAAGAGGCGGAAGAATCCCCGCACCGATTCACAGCCTGAGAAATTAAACCGGTTATATGCTGTGTGTCATGCTCAAATTTGAAGAAATCGTGAAAATCTGTATAATGTAACGAAAATTTTCACAATTCAGTTAGGAGATGTATCCATGAACAGCATTATGGACACAATCATGTATTACAACGGGATAGTGAACAGCTTTGTCTGGGGAGCACCCGTTTTAATATTACTCGTTGGAACGGGCGTATATCTGACATTATTGCTGGGACTTCCTCAGTTCAGATATTTCTTTGATGCGATGTCCGAAGTCTTCAGCTTCAGGAAGAAAAGCGGCGAGGACAAATCGATCACGTCATTTGCGGCAATGGCGACTGCAATGGCGGCCACAGTCGGAACAGGTAACGTTGCCGGTGTAGCTACAGCATTGCATTTAGGCGGACCGGGCGCGTTAGTCTGGATGCTTATCTCGGCAGTGTTCGGTATGTGCACGAAATTCGCAGAAGTTACGCTTGCAGTGCATTACAGGCAGAAAGATGCTCACGGGGACTGGCGCGGAGGCACAATGTATATCCTTGAGAACGGAGCGGGTGAAGTACTCGGCAAGGGATTAGGCGCATTCGTCGGTAAAATTCTCGCGATACTCTTCGCATTGTTCGCGTTCCTTGCGTCATTCGGAATTGGTGCGGCAACACAGGCAAACTCTGCGGCTGAAGCTATGTCAATGGGCTGGGGAGTCAATCACCTTTACAGCGGTATCGTAATGGCAATACTCGTTGCACTGGTCATAATCGGAGGACTTAAGAGCCTCTCAACTGTTACGACATACATCGTTCCCTTCATGGCCATATTCTATATCGGCGGTGCGGCTTATGTTCTCATCATGAACGCGTCAATGATTCCTGAGACTGTATCACGCGCGGTGCATTTGGCATTCAATGACCCGTTAGAGACATTGCCCGGAGCATTGGCAGGCTGGGGAGTGAAAGAGGCAGTGCAGAGAGGAATTGCAAGAGGCGTTTTCTCCAATGAGGCTGGTATGGGTTCCGCCCCTATGGTACACGCTACGGCTAACGTTGAGCATCCTGTTCAGCAGGGCTTCTATGGCATATTCGAGGTCTTCATGGACACGATCATAATATGCACAATGACGGCACTTGTTATCATGGTAACAGGAACACTCACGAATTCACCCGATTTAACAGGCGCACAGCTCACACTTACGGCATTTGAGAATGCATTAGGCACACCCGGAAAATATGTATTATCGATTGGATTACTGCTCTTTGCATTCACGACGATTTTAGGCTGGTACTGGTACGCAGAGACAGCAGTAACGTATTTATTCGGCGTATGGTGCAAGCCTTTAATGAAAGTCTTATGGATTGCAATGATTCTTATCGGTGCGGCAGGCGGTCAGTTAATCGGTGCAGAAGGCAATCAGTTCCTCAATAACATCTGGGACATCTCAGACACGCTCAACGGATTAATGGCTCTTCCGAACTTAATCGGACTGCTCATTCTTTCAGCGACACTCAAGAGAATCGTTACGGATTATGACGAGAAATACGGAGTTCCAAGCGACAGATTGCTCTCAAAACCACAGAAAGTTTTAGTCGCAAAGGTTCAGTGCATCGTCATCGGAGTTATTGCTGTAGTCATGGGCATGACGGGCTTCTTCGCTTACCGTCAATTATTCGCAAGTCTGGCTATCGTTCTCGGACTTTACACAGCGTATAAGAGACAGACATTACTCGGCTTCCTTGCGGTTATTCTTGGAATTGCGGCGGCGGCCATGTAGTTATTATTCGCGAAAATAATTATCCCTCTCCTGAATCAAATCGGGGGAGGGAATTTTTATGTGCATATTACTTTTTGTACCTGCGTGTCTTGATGA
>JAFPWQ010000325.1 GCA_017394925.1 Synergistaceae bacterium | reverse complement strand
TCATAATCGAACAGGGAGTAGCACTCGGAGTAGTAGTGCGGCTATTCTTTTACCGTCTTCCTGAAGTCGTAGCCATGACTATACCGATGTCCTCTCTCCTGTCTACAATGCTTGGAATGTCGACACTGAACGCGGGAAGTGAATTAATTGCGCTTAAATCGCTTGGAATACCCTTCAGGCGAATATTACGGCCTATATTTTTTGCATCGATATGTATCACTGCAATAGGACTAACGTTTAATGAAACGATTGTGCCGTATGCGTCGATAGCGGCGGACAGATTAATGCGATATGAGATATTAAAGAATCAGGCGGCGGCGGTTCAGGAGAAAGTATTTTTGCGAGATGAGCAGGACGGGAAATTAAAGCGCGTCATGTACATTAATGAACTTGATGCGTCAAAGGGAATAATGAGCGGCATAATGATGCATGAATTCGATGACAACGGCAGGCTCTCGCAAACTGTGAATGCACAGCAGGGAATGTGGCGTAATTCTCAATGGTGGATAGAGGACGGAAGAGTTTACAGCATAGATGCTGAAGGCGAAGTGAGTCTGCTTTTACGCTTTGAACGTCAGAAGCTCGCACTTAAACTTTCACCCTCACAGTTAGAATCAAGCACACGAAGACCTGTAGACATGAGCGCGCATGAATTATGGAGTTATATTACCCAGAGCGGAACGATAACTACGAGCGGCGAAGATATATCACAATTATGGGTATTATTTCACATGAAACTTGGAGTGCCCTGGGCGTGTGTAATCATGGCCGTATTAGGTGCAGGATTCGGAGCATCAAGACGGGGGCGTTCAGGAGGCGGCGTTGGCTTCGGAATAAGCGTTGTGATTGTCTTCGCGTATTATGTGATTATGTCCTTATGCCGTGCACTTGGTGAGTCCGGGAATATTCCTCCGTGGATTGCGGGCTGGGGGCCGAACTTGTTATTTATGGTCGTGGCGTTATTCTTCGCGTGGAGGGTCGACAGGATTTGAGGCAGGCACTTATTGCAGGCGAGGGAATTTTGCCTTGTGCGATTGCTGAGAGGTTACATGATTCAGGAATCGAATTGCTGATATTAACTCTGCTTGATGATGTTGAAGCATTAAAAGCATATGCCTCAAAAATAATCCGGATGAAAACTCCCGGAATAAGCCGTGTAGTGAGAGAAATAAAATCATTCGGAGCAGATGAACTTATAATGGCAGGACGTATACCCAAGAAATTAATATACAGCCTGCCTTTTTTGCTGTTTGATAAATTAAGCCGTTCAGTAATGCGTAAGAGCCTTATGGATGATCATTCACTTCTGGGAGCAATAGTTAATGCATTCGAGAGTGAAAATATAAAAGTCATTCCGTACTGGCATATACTCCCTGAATTTATAGCGTCCAAAGGTAAATTGTCAGAACGTTCACCGAATAAGAAAGAGATTCGCGACATTGAATACGGCCGTAAGATATTGCGCGTAACTCTTCCGTGTTCATTCGGTCAGGCTGTATGCGTTGCTGACGGTGCAGTCGTAGCGATTGAGGCAATGGAAGGTACGGACATGATGATAAAGCGGGCGGGTAATCTTTCGGGTCATGGTGTGATAGTGAAAATGATGAAAGTGAATCAGGATATGCGTTATGATTTGCCGACTGTCGGAGTGAAAACGCTTGAGGCCATGAAAGAATCAGGCTTAACATGTCTTGCAGTCGAATCAGGAAAGACTTTAATACTTGAGCCTGAAAAATTTTTTTCACTGGCCGATAAATATAACATTGCTGTATGGGGGATAGAGAATGAATAAGAAATTTGACAAAGACAGAGCCTTACCTGACGCTCTGAATTTTATCCGTGATGAGCTTGCACTGATGAAGCTCAGAACTCAGGACATCAACCGGGCTGTACTTATGTGCGAGGAGTCTTTATTGTCCCTGCTGAAACATGCAGACTTTTCCCGGATAACGTATTTCATTGTGAACGTGCGAAAAGTTTTCGGTGATGTGATTATTGATCTGAATGTTCCGGGCGATGAATTTGATTTTTACGGGAATGCTGAAGTTCCGTATCATTCTGATAATAATGAAGATGACGAAGATGACGAGCTGCAGGAGACACAGTCGGCAGTACAGAGTCTTCTTCTTCGGTCATTCAGCAGGTTCATCAGGTACAAACATTACCGGCGTTTCAACTCAGTGAGAATCAAAGCAGTACTCTCAAATTATTCCGGGCTGTATAAAGTTTTAAGCATACTGTTTCTTGCAGTAATTTCAGGAATTGCGCTCAAATCATTTTTCCCTGAGGCTGTGTATATGTCCGTCAACGATAATATATTCGTGCCGGTCCGTACGGTATTCATGAACGGATTGAAGATGTGCGCTGTTCCTGTAGTATTATTCTCGATAATAACCTGTCTTTCAGGAATGGGTAGTGCGTCCGGGCTTAAGCATTCAGGCGGAAGGCTGATAAAATACATTCTGATATTCCAGATAGTGAGTACTGCAATTGCTTTCAGCCTGATGTATATATTCAGGCCTGGTTCAGGAGTCAGAATGATTGCCTCTTCTGTTGAGACAGCTCCGGGCGAATCAGTGTCATTAATGGAAACGCTGATAAATTTTGTTCCCTCAAATATAGTGCGTCCATTGCTTGAAGGCGACATGCTGCAGATTATGGTTATCGCGGTGATTCTGGGTCTCTCTGTAGGCATGGCAGGCGTAAAGATTATGCGTGATGTTTTCGGTGAGCTTACTGCTGTGTTCATGAGGGCGACAAGAATATTCATGCTTATAGTTCCGTTAGCGATATTCAGTTCGGTGGCCTCAATGGTAATCACAACGGGCCTGAATACATTATTATCTGTACTTGGAATACTGCTTACACTCATAGCCGGTTATATTCTGCTGAACATATTTTATTGCATTGCAGTGAAAGTCCGTACAGGATTAAGTCCTCTTGTTATGCTGAGAAAATCCCTGCCCATGATAATAACGGCTTTCAGTACATGTTCAAGTATGGCGGCGCTTCCAGACGGCATGAAGTGCTGTGATGACATGGGAATATCCCCGAAAATTTATTCACTTTCAGTACCGTTGTGCACGTCAGTATGCAAGGCTGCTTTTCCTGTAACATTCACAATCTTTACTCTTTCTGCGGCGAATATGTACGGTGTTGAACTGTCAGTATCAGGAATGATTTCACTTGCGTTATCGATAATAGTTCTGACGATTTCAACGCCAGGACTGCCTGGTGCCGTAATAATAGCGTTATCTGCGCTGCTTGCACAGGCCGGATGTCCGCTCGAATTTCTTGGGATAGCACTCAGCATTAGTGCGTTAGAAGACTTGTTCAATACTCCCACTACATGCATGGGTAATATAGCCTGTTCGATTATTGCGGCTGACGGCGGGAATCTCATCGACAGGGAAAAATACGCGTCATGAAAAATATATTTGTCTCATGCGGAGAAGTCAGCGGTGATATTTACGCAGGTGAATTTATCCGCGAGTTTCTGAAATTGAATCCTGATACAAATATCTGGGGCATGTTGGGCCCTGAAGGAATGAAAGCAGGAGGTCATGCATCATGGAGCTACGAAGAATTAAAGCTCATGGGAATTCTTGAAGTCATCCCTGCACTGCCGCGAATCTTTAAGCTCAGGAATCAAATTGCAAATGAAATCATAAAAGCTAATCCCGATTCAGTAGTGTTAATTGACAGTCCCGATTATCATTTAATGCTTGCTCATTCACTCAGGAAATCAGGTTATGCCGGAAAAATTATCTCGCTTATTCCGCCAACAGTGTGGGCATGGAGAACTTCAAGAGTTAAGAGTTTAAAGCGTGATTTTGATTTCTGCCTGCCGTTATTCTCGTTTGAACATAAATTTTTGCTCTCACACGGCGTAAATTCATTCTGGAAGTCTCATCCGTTAGTGCATAACATGAAGAACGTACGCGTATCTGAATCATTCACGAAGAGATTCGGCCATGAAAAAATAATTGCATTGATGCCCGGAAGCCGGAATTACGACATAAAATTTCATCTTGATACACTGCTTAACACTGCGGAAATATTAAAACGTGAGAAAAAATATCTGCCGGTGTTCTCTGCTGCGCCCGGACTGAGTGAAGAACTTGCAGATGAATTAAGAATGCGTGTTAGTGATTCGGGCTTTGAATTATGGAACGGAGAAGGCCGCGAGTTAATGCTTGCGTCATGTGCTGTAGCTGGGGTATCTGGTACAGTTGCAGTTGAGGCCATGATGTTAAACCGATTTATGACCGTGATATATGACATGAACAGGATAATATACGCAGTCTTAAAGCGCATAGTCCGCGTGAAAAATATCTCAGTTCCTAATATGCTGACGGATAAGAAAATATATCCTGAATTGCTGTGTGATGATGCGATTCCTGAAAACATAGTGAGAGAATTACATTGCTATCTTGATGACGAAGAACATAAACGCAGAATCGATTCATATCTTGCTGAGGCAAAAAAATTAATGGGAGAAGATAACGCCGCATCATACTGGGCGGAATGCATAGCGAATATGTAAATGCCCGTAACATTTTTTCTTGAAATCGTGTTATTATTCCTCTGTAAAAATTTTTTTCAACGGAGGAATTTTTTATGAAAAGATTTATTCTCTCACTCGCAGTAATCTTCGCGCTCACATTACCGGCATTCTCTCATGAACTCACGATAAAGGCAAAATCAGAATCACTCAGAGCAGGCGAACCATTTCATGCAACTGTGCAGTCGTCTCATAAGTTCATAGTGCCCGAAGAAGTTGAAGTACTTGAACGTGTCAAAGCAGGAATAATTGAGGACGGAAAATTTGTTGAGTCAGAAATCAAAGCCAATGAGCCGGAACTCTGCATAGATTTCACAGTTACACCGAAGGATTTATCACAGTCAGTCATACTCGTAGCAACGAAAGACGGAGAGTCATGGTGCGTAACGAATGAAGGAGGCAAGACAGGATCACGCAAAGAACTTGAAGCTAACGGTCTCAAAGTCATATCAGCAAATAAATATGACAAGTACGCAAAAGCAATTCTGAATACATCACATGAAGACAAAAATTATTCGTGCGTTCTCGGTCATCCGTTAGAGATTATCCCGATAACTAACCCTGCAGACGCTAAAGCAGGCGAATACTTTCATGTAAAGATATTACTGAACGGCGAAAATTACAACGGGCCTGTGTGGGCTACATATGACGGGTTCGTAACTGAATACGAGAACACATACGCGTATTACACTGAGTCCGAGAATGGAGAAGCACACATAAAGATAACGGCTCCGGGTTACTGGGGAATAAGGGCATCACAGACAGGACTTCTCGGTGCTGAAGGCGATTATGATAATTTAAATATTCGGGCGTTCTTATTATTCAGCGTGAAATGACTGCAAGAATATTTACGGAGCTGATGCTAATTTTCAGTCTCTTTTCATTTTCGTATGCTCACAGATATTTTTCACTGAAGGCAATCGCATTCGTTAAGGCACTGGCTGCTCTCGTATGCGTCTGTTCACCTTCATATGTACATGCACACAGCAGCAGGCATTTTTCACTGAAGGCTATAGCAATCTTTTTGGCTCTGGTTATTCTCGTCAGCCTCTGTTCAGTCTCATATGCACATGGTACGGGGTACAGGCATTCATCGTTAAGGGCAATAGCTCTTGAGTTTTCGTATTCGACAGGTGAGGCCATGAGTTACAGAGAAGCACGGGTATACTCTCCTTCAGATGAAAAGTTTGCGGCGCAGTCAGGACGTACAGATGAATACGGAAGATTTGCATTCGTCCCTAACGTTAAAGGTGAATGGCGCGTTATAGTGCGTGATGAAGAAGGCCATCAGTGCGAGGCAAAAATAAATATCACAGACGAATTCTTATCAGGGAATCAGAATCTCACAGTGCAGGCTGATTCAGTAAATGATTCGGGCAATGATTCGGGTAATGAGATTTTCATTCGGGCATTGCTGGGTGTAAGCGTTATATTCAATATTGCATTAGTCATAAGGAGAAGACATAATGCACAACAGTGAAGGAGTTTTATCCGGGACGGCATTAATTGCAGGCTGGGCAGGAAGTATAACATGTACAGCAATAGGCTTAAAGAAAACAGACACGAATAAAATCGTACGGACTGCGTTAATATCATCTGCATTTTTTCTTGCATCTCTCGTGAATATCCGCATAGGCCCTTCATCAACTCACCTGTCATTACTTGCTCCCGTTGGCTTAATTCTCGGATGGTCTGCATTCCCTGCAATGTTAATCGCATTATTCCTTCAGGCAATATTATTTCATTTCGGAGGTCTTCTCGTTCTGGGAGCTAACACGTTCATAATGGGACTGCCTGCCTTGATTGTGTATATTATATTCGGGAAGATGATTCGCAGTGAAAATAAAATATTTTCGGGAGTCATGGCCTTCATTGCAGGTTCACTTGCTATTATCATGGCTGCATGTCTTGCGGGCGTATTTCTGGGAATATCAGACAGAAATTTTATTGAGGCCGCAAAATTATTATTCTATGCGCATATACCGTTAGCATTAATTGAAGGTGCTGTAACGTCATTCATGATTATGTTTCTGAGAAAAACTGCGCCGGAATTCTTATCATGAATATTGAAGCCATAACTGAATCACGTTCGCATTCAGACATTTCACCAGAAGTATTATTATCATGTTCAGTCATATATGCACTTGCGGTATCACTTAGCGATTCGATTTATGCATTAGCTCTTGCGTCAGTAATTCCCCTTCTGCTTGTCATCACGAAAAAATTAAATCTCTCATTACTAGTGAAATTAAACGCGTTCAATCTCATAATGATAATCACGATTGCTTTAACATGGCCGGATTTCAATGGGGGCTTAACGAAGGGAATCGTGATAGCATTGCGTGTGAACATGATATATATATTCTTTGCTGTGATGATTTACCCGTTAGGCTATGCGAAAATTTTTGCGGCTATGAACTCGTTAAATATTCCTGAGAAATTACGCGTGTTATTCCTTCTGACACTCAGGGGAATATTTATTATGCATGAGAGATATTCATGTGCGTTAATCTCGTTAAAGCTCCGTGCGAAAAATCTTCATGGCCTGATGAAATTAAGAGCGTTTGCATATATCACATGTTCAGTATTGCTTCAGAGTTCGGAGCGTTCAGAGAGAATGCTTCAGGCTGTACAGTGCAGAGGAGGCTTTTCTGGATTCATTCAGACAGGACACAAAGCTATGAGCCCGTATGATGTGATTATGTGTGTATGTTTTGCGGTTTATGCCATTGCAATTATAATTCTGAATTATGCTTGAAGTTCACGATTTGCATTATCGCTATGAAGACGGCCATGAAGCCCTGAAGGGAATCACATTCTCACTCACTGAAGGAGAGAAGACCGCGCTTGTTGGTGCAAATGGCTCAGGGAAATCGACGCTGTTAATGCATTTAGCCGGAGCATTAAGAGTACAGACGGGAAAAATTACTCTGAATGCGTCAACGGGATTAATCTTTCAGGATTCAGATGACCAGTTGCTTATGCCAAGTGTAATTGAAGATGTAGCATTCACACTGACGGCCAACGGAATGAAAATTAAACATGCACATGAACGCGCGAAAAAAATTCTCGATGAATTAGGCATATCGCATTTAGCCTCGCGTCCTCCTCATAAACTTTCAGGGGGCGAGAAAAAAATGGTAACGATTGCAGGCGTATTAGCATGTGAACCTGAAATATTATTACTCGATGAACCGACAGCCGGATTAGATCCGAAAGCACGAAGACGGGTAATAAATTTTCTGCGTGAGAGCGACAAGACAATATTGCTTGCGAGCCATGATTTAGACATGACGCTTGATGTATGCGGACGCGCAATTATTCTTCATGATGGAGTTATATCTGCTGATGGTGAACTGCCCGAACTCTTTATGAATCAATCACTGCTTGAATCAAACGGATTAGAATTGCCATTGAGATATGCATGAGAGGCCGACGCTTTTAACGTAAGCC
>JAFPWQ010000324.1 GCA_017394925.1 Synergistaceae bacterium | reverse complement strand
CTGCTTTCCGAAAATATAATCAAACTCAGCAAAATTTTTTCATTCAATCCCTGTATAATTCAAATCATAAAATCCATTCACACAGGGGGTAAATTCAATCATGTTTGTGAAGATCGTATGCACAATCGGACCTGCAAGTGATAACTACGACACGCTGAAGTCAATGGCCGAAGCAGGAATGAATGTAGCGAGATTAAATTTTTCGCACGGAGATTATGACGGCCATGAAAAAAAATTAAAACTCATTCGCAGAGTTGAACGCGGAACGAAAAAGCCCATTGCGGCATTGCTTGATACAAAAGGCCCTGAGATTCGCACGGGAAAAATGCAAAACGGTGAGATTAATCTCGTTCAGGGAGAAAAAATTATTATCTCGTCATGTGAAGAAGCATTTGAAGGTACAGCTCAAAAAATTTGGGTGAACTATAAGCTCTTTGCTCATGAAGTAACACAAGGCCAGAGCATTTACATTGATGACGGCGCATTGAATCTTGAAGTCGAAAGCGTTCATGATGATGATGTAACCTGCAAAATAATTGTGGGAGGGCCATTGCGTAACACGAAGGGCATTAACATACCCGGTGCAGATATAACTATGCCTGCGCTATCAGACAAGGACAAACAAGATATAGCATGGGGAATTCAGCACGGAATGGAATATCTTGCAGTGTCATTCGTGAAAACAAGACAGGATATTATTGAAGTGAGGCGGCTCATCAGGGAATACGGAAGCAGCATGAAGATACTCGCAAAAATTGAAACGAAGCAGGCAGTAGATAACATTGAAGAAATAGTAGATGTTGTTGACGGCGTAATGGTTGCACGAGGCGATTTAGGCGTTGAGATTCCGACAGAAGATGTTCCGTTAGTACAGAAGAGAATCATCGAGATGTGCAGGGTCAAAGGCAAGGTAGTAATCGTTGCAACACAGATGCTTGATTCAATGATTCGCAATCCAAGACCCACAAGAGCAGAAGCAAGTGATGTAGCTAATGCCGTTCTTGACGGAACAGACGCTGTTATGCTTTCAGGAGAGACAGCAAGCGGCAATTATCCCGTCAAAGCAGTAGCAACGATGAGGCAGATAGTCGACCGTGCCGAAAAAGAATTGAATCTCTGGGGCAATCACAAAAATAACGAACAAAATCCTGTTGAGCTTTCCGGGATTCCAGTTCCCGATGCAGTATCAGGTGCAGCAGTCTTAATTGCACGTCAAATCAAAGCACCCGCAATAATTTCGCTTTCACGTTCAGGGCTCACAGCAAAAATGATAAGCAAGCACAGACCCGAATGTCCCATACTTGGCCTCACGCCCTCACAGCAGACATGGAGAGAGTTAGCTTTGTGGTGGGGAATTCATCCAGTGAGACTTTCAGAGATGAGCGACATTAACGTTGCCGCAAAAGAAGCAATTAATACCTGCGTGAATAAAGGCTTATTGAAAGAAGGCGAGCTTGTAGTCATCACCGCAGGAGTACCAGTAGGCAGACCAGGCTCTACAAATGTTGTTGAAGTTCTCACGACAGGAACGATATTATTATCAGGGACTCCGTTATCGCAGAAGAACGCAGTCGGAAAAGTCTGCATTGCGAGAACTCCTCAGGAAGCAATAGAGAAAGCAACACCCGGATGTATTCTCGTAGTCCGTCAGCTGAATGAAGAATATCGTCCTGTACTCGATAAAGTAGGCGCGGTTTTATTCGAGAGCGGATTGTTATTCAGTGAAGGGAATACGCTCGCAATGGACTATAACCTTCCGTGCATTGTCGGAGTTGCTGATGCATTCTCAACGTTGATGGACGATGACACAGTTTCGATTGACGGTACACGCGGACTTGTATATCGCGGTGTAGTAAGGTTAGTTGTGTGATGTGGCTGAATATTCGCAGCTTAATCGATATTGCTATAGTCTCATTCATAATCTACAGGATACTCGTTCTTCTTGTCGGGACTCGTGCAATTCAGTTAGTTAAAGGCGTTATCATGCTGATAATATTTTCATTTCTCGCGTCAGTTCTGAGAATGAGATTATTATCATGGTTTCTGAGCAGTGCGTTATTTGCTCTGAGCTTTGCAATTCCGATTGTGTTTCAGCCTGAATTACGGAAAATGCTTGAGGAACTCGGAAAAGGAAAAATATATTTACTCAAGCCGAAAATGTCAGAAGATGAAGCAATCATGAAAGTGAAACAGATAACGGGAGCATTAAGCTATCTGAAAGCTCACAAGATAGGCGCACTCTTAGTGTTTCAGCAGGAGGTCGGACTAGGCGAATACTCACAGACAGCCATACACTTAAATGCACGAATCACTCAGGAGCTTTTAATCTCAATTTTCTGGAAGGATAATCCGTTACATGACGGAGCAGTCATTCTCGATAAATATAATTTAATCGCAGGAGGCTGTTATCTTCCGCTGGCAGATGCACCAGATATATCACGCTGGTACGGCACAAGGCACAGGGCGGCACTTGGAATTTCGGAAGTATCTGATGCAATGGTCTTTATCGTCTCAGAAGAACGCGGCGATGTTTCACTTGCGATGAAGGGCAGACTCTCAAAGAATCT
>JAFPWQ010000323.1 GCA_017394925.1 Synergistaceae bacterium | reverse complement strand
TTTAGCCATAAATCAGACCTCCATAAAATAAATGAGGGGGAAATTAATCCCCCTGAATGTTTTTCCCTTATTCGTAGTCTTTCCCCGTGATTGCTCTGAATTCTTCCGGCGTAATTTTCCCTTTTTCGACAGCCTTATGAACTTTCAACTCATCCCACAATCCCAGATTGAAATATTCTTTTATTTTCCTGAACATAATTTTTTCTCCTTTACTCAGTCATCATTTCAAGATAATCCAGTCTTGAATCGACCTTCAATTCTCTCTTTTCCTGTTCTGACATTGGCGCGAACTGGAACATCATATATCCCGGTTTGTATCTGCACTCACAGCACGTAATCAGCTTCATGTTCTGGTATGTTCCCTCGGCAATCTCAACGTCTATGTCGGACTCATCATTCGACGTCTTCGTGATCTTCACATCATGAAGTCCATACTCAAAATCTTCTCGCTTAATCTTTTCCTGCGTGAATAATGTTACCCCCTCAATACTTACGCCCTCAAGAATTTTCCCGTTCCCTAACGTTACTCTGTACATCCTTTTTGTCCTCCCTTATGATATGAAAAATATTACCCTGATGCCTTTTTTTAATGACGCTCTGAAGTTAGATACTATAGCCCCATTTTCATCGAGTACCAGCCAGGTTATAACACCGTTCGTTGTTATGTAGATGAAAGAGTCCGAACTGTTATAGCATTCCTGCACCCAGTAATCATCGCCATTATGTATTACCCCTCGTCCTGCTTCGAACATTGCAATAGGAAGCTGAGTGTCGCTGTAATAGCAGTAAGTATCCTGCGGGTATCCTGAGAATGCATGACCGTAGAGCATTCTGTATGTCGGGATCATGCACTTGTACGGCAATGTTCTTACACCGTTAAAGTTGACGTATCCCGTTGCATTTGAGTCCGGAATGTATTCCTTGAAATTCATCAGCATATCGCCCCAGTCTGCCGTTAATATTTCTTCCGCTTGCTCTAATCCCGTGTTGTATAACCAGCTGTTATAATACCCCCCTTCATTTGTGTCGGTCTCATTCATCTGCGCATTGTACAACACATTCGACAGCATCATGAGCTTGCCGCCGCTCCAACTGTGAAACTTCGCTATATAGTACCTATGACCGTTGATTGTCCAGTAATCACCGATGAACATGTCATCAAAGGTCTTATTCGTGATTGCTGCTTTCTGTTCATCCGTTAAGACTGTTCCCTTGTCCCTGAAACCCGCTATTGAGTTATGCAGCTCAATTTCACCTGTAGCTAATATATTCGTTCGGGCATTCAGAGTTGACCATTCCCCAGCAGCCTTCAGACTTTCAAGCCACTGTTCCGCCGTTCCAGTGTAACCATTCTTCACTGCAACTCCATAGGCTGATAACGTTTCAAGCCATTCACTTTGTGTACCAGTGTAGCCTTCATCTTTCGCTATGTCATAAGCACTCTTAGGCGTGATTATCTGCATATCGAGATCATAACGCTGCTCAAATTCACGCAGTAAATTTGATATGCGATTAGCTAACGTTGCATTCATCGTTGAATTGAACACTCTGATTATGCTGTAACCTTTTCCGCTTCCTGTTGCACCCGTATAATTCTCGCCAAGTGTCAATGATGTCGAATCGTTTACCGCCGTTATCTCGTACATTTTTTTGTCCGCGTCAAGAAAAATATCTCCAGCCTGAACTCCTGCACTTACCCAGAATGTATTTGTTCCTGTTACTACCGGACTGCCCTGTGTTAATGCTACTGTTCCTTCATCGTACCATTTCGGATTCGGTATATCTGCCATTTATGCATTTCTCCTTCCTTTAACTTTTCAATTCTCTTAAACTGCTTTGTATTTCGCCTATCTGCGCTAATATCTCAATGTATGCCTCAGCTAAATCATTTATCTGTTCCTGAAGATAGGCGTTTATTCCTTTGAGCGTAACTTTCTGCGAATAGATATTGCCTGTCTGAATCAGAACATCGAGATAAATTTCAGCTAAATCGTCAATTTCAGCCTGCAAGTATTCATTCTTATCTGTGAGACTTCCCTGCCAGTAACGTATATTTGCACCTGCAGAATTATGAGCCGCACCAGATGAATCAATTCTTGCGTCAACAAGTTCGGCAGCATAATCTGCATTTGAATCCGTTGAAGCTGTTACATTCGCCGCTAGACTGGACTCTATTGCTGACATTCGCGCATTTGCCCGTTCTGCTAACTTCTTCAGACTCAATAAATCCGTCAGCTAGTCCGTGTCGTATGACATGACTTTTCACTCTCCATTCATAAAATTAAAGCCGGTGCCCTAGAAACACCGACCCGTCATGTCGTTGACCTTAGGACGCTGAACCGAATACCTCGTTGAGCATCTCTGTTACTTCCGCCGACGTTGCTACATCTCCGTCCACAAGAATCGTTGACGCTGGTATGCCGCCGTCCTGCGGTGCTCCGTTCGCATCACTCGTTATGATATTGCCCTGTGTGAATGAACCAAGTCTGTTGGTAGCATATAATCCGTCTGAGTTAGCGGTCAGAATGTTGCCTGCAGTCGCTGAAATCTTGAACTCAACTTCATACCCTGCAATCGTCAGTACCTTCGCACTGTCGCCGGATTTGACTGTGTACGTATCAACGAGAGCTGACACATCAAGGAATGAATAACTGATTGTGTCATTGACTGTGCCGTTTGCTGGGTCAGTTGAACCTCTGACTGCAAGAACAAATACAGGCTTGCCCTCCAGTGAAGGATTGACCGCGCCGGGATATGTTGCCGCATTGAACGTGAAAGTCTGAACGAACTGTGTACGTGCCTGGTCAAGGAATAAATCCTTTGGAATGTCCACAGTTGCAAGTGCTGTTCCTGTCGCATTCTCATTCGTGAAAAAGCTGATTGTTCTTCCTGACACTGAAAGCGACTTTATCGCCTTGTCCGATTCAACCTTGAAGACCTGCGCCGCACTCTTTAATTCGCCTAACGTTACTAAATGATTTACATCATATGCCATGTGTAATTACTCCTCCTGTTTTTAGGGTATTTATCTCTAATTCAGATTGGCCTTCTCTGATTTAGATTCTTAGTTATTGGGAAATATTTCGCTCAGCATTTCAGTTGTTTCTTCTGGTGTAGTTATCTGGTCTCGTAATTCTTCGGGTATCTCGGATTTAATTACTTCACCCGAATCATTACCAGTCATTACATCGCTGAGCATTGATGTTATTTCATTGCCGGAAGCTATCCGCGCTCCCTTATATGTTAAATTACCAGTTTCTGCTGCCATTTCATACAGCACATTCGCCGCCGTTATCCATTCCTTGAGGACTTGCCTGATGTTGCGCAGTTCGAGCTCCTGATGCAAATTTAATTCGCCAAGTGCGTTTATCTCATTCACCAGACGTGAAATTACACTCTTACGTTCTTCCGTCTCCATGAGTGCATAATTCTCTATGCTTTCTTCTTTGGCCTGCCGTTGTTCTCGTTCTATCTGAACCTTTTCATCTATTTCAGCATGAACCCCTGATAATATCTGCTCCCTTTCCGGCACATAGTGATACACTTTATCCATGTTCGCAATTTCAGCATCAAGCCATTTACGCACACGATATATACTGTCAGTGTAATAATTTATGCATGGGCTATTCGGCCAGCGTTCATATTCAAGTTCGTAATTCTCCGTGCTTATTCTTTTCGTCCAGTCCTCTAACATTCTCGCTATGTGGTCAGCGTCTATTATTCCAGCATCACGAAGTTCACGATAACGTTCTTCTAGTTCTGACGCATACAGCCTCGTTGTATACCCTGAAGGAAGTGCCGTACTCGTATTTATATGTCCAGTCAAAGGTGCTGTTATCGTTATTCCCTGCCAGTGTCCGCCGAACGACATATCAAGGTCATACGCTCCGACAAACCATTTAACGCCGTCATACGTGAACCACTGCCAATTTTTTCCGAAACCGTCTGAATTCCTGACTATATCTGAGAATATCATGTAGTCCCTCTGATTTTCCCAGTCAAATAATTCTTCGTATTTCTCTTTGTCTGGGGCAGCTTTTAATTCGCCGAAACGCTTCACAAAATCCTGTATGTATTTCTTAACTTGTGCACTTCTCACATGGTCTTTATTCTCAGGGTCATAATTCTCACTCGTCTCATCAATTAATTCTTTGGGCGCATCTCCGTCATACTTCTTGCCGTTCATCGTGTATAACTTATTCGGATTGCGTATCTCAAAGGCTGTCCAGTTGATATTGCCGTCCCAGAAATATTGCGTGTACAATGTGCCGTCTAAATGTATGTGTTCAACTTTGCTCTTCTCCAGATGATAATTCGCTCGGTGTTTCTTTATTTGCCAGGCAAATATCCCGTAAAATATTCCGTTAAGATATACAATGCACGGGAAGCCGTCAGGATGACATAACGCTCCTGTGTCTGTCTGCAATGTCAAATCTTCGGGATTGTTTAATGCCGTCCCGCTCGTTTTTATCGATGACATATCAAGCAGAATTTTTTTATATGGACGGTCGCGTAATATCCCGTTGAAACGCATTATCTCATCACACACTTTATACGATACTGCACCCACACCCCTGAAAAAATCTGTGTAATATGCCTTGAGGTGAAATCCGTCCTGTACAGGCCAGCTGCCAATCTTAAGATTGAACTCTGAGCCGTCTTCATTCAAGAGGTCAAACTTCACATTCTTTTTCACGTAGCCCAGTGATGAATTGCCCTGCGCTGCACATGTTATTTTCTTCCTGAAATAATTTCCCTGCATATCCCAGAATTCCATGAATGCGTTAAGTTCTGCTGTCTTGCTTGTCGGCATTGAATTTATCCCTGTGATATTCACTATTGCACATCGCGGTTCGGGTATCTGAAGGCTCGTTGATTTGCTCCAGTCTACAGGCGATTTTATTCCAGCTACGACATTCTCAAGTTTACGCCGCTGTTCTGCCTCATGCTGTAACGCTGCCGTATTCTGAATCATACCAGCTGAGAGTTCATCAATTCCGCGTAAGAGTTCAGCATCGCGTTCTTGGCTGTGTTTCGATAACACTTCATGTGATAATTCAATCTCTTCATGAAGTTTCACATCTTCGGCTTCACGTTCTGACCTCTCAGACTGCAATCTCTCTTTCTGAATCTTCAGCCCTTCATGTGAACTTATTGCTGTTTGAATTATTGCCTCTGATAATTCTTCCTGTCCTCTGTATATTATTTCGGCATGTGCATCTGAATTTTCACGTTTGCGGATTTCGTCTGTTATAGCGGTGGCATTCTCAGTTATACGTTCTGATAGTTCTGCTTCACTCTCTACTCTTGCTTTTGTTTCTTCCTGAACAGCTCCGGCATTCTTGGATATTCCCGCTCTGAGTTCGGATTCAGTCTCTTTGCGTTCTTCATGTTCCGTGTGAAGTTTCAACACTTGACGCATTCCAAGTTCAGATAATTCATCTATCTGCCCTTGTAATATTTCTTCATGCTCTCTTTGCATGTTATCTGAGGCTTCACGCGTTCTTGTTTCGTCTGACAGTTCAGTCTGCAGTTCTTCTTTCAGTTCGGTCGTTTCACGTTCAAGATTTTCGCCATATTCTGAAAATCTTTGAGCTGTATGTTCTTTTTCTGCATTCAGTGAGTCTTGCAGTTCATCATTACGTTCTGATAATTCTGCGTCTGACTTCCTGCGTTCGTTTATCTCCCAGTCTAACATCAGATTTGTCTCAATTATCGCTTCTCCAGACTGGGAAATTTCTCTGCTCAGTGTTTCATCAGTTTCTTTTCTTCGGCGGCTTTCATACTCTGCAAGCTCTTTCGTGTATCTTTCAAGCTCTGCATTCTTTAACGCCTGCTCCGAGTTCGACGCTTCTATGTATTCATGAAGTTCTGTATCTTTTTCATCTGCATGCTCACGTAGTTCTGAATCTGCTTCTTCAATATAAGTTCTGAGTTCTGATTCTTTTCGCTCTATTTCAGCTTTCAGTTCAAGCAGTTTACTATGAATATTTCTGATGTTATGACCTAAATTCGGATGTGTCTCGGAATTAGCATCAACACGCGCGTCAAGAATTTCTGTGTCTTCTGTAGTCTGACCGGCGATAACGTCCATGCGGTCATCAAGAATAAATTGTTTTTCCTCAAGGCCTGCAACGCGTTCATCAAGCAGTGTTTTAGTGCCTTTTCTGAAAGCAGAGAGAGCTTCATCAATCAGGAAAAGAGTCTCGCGTAACCTTTCTACGTCAAATTCAAGAGTGTTGCTCTTAAATGGTAAGGGCCATCCGCTTGGAGTTCTTTCATCATAACTAGGCACTTAAAATCACCGCACTTATATTCTGGACTAACGGCCTTGCAGATGATGAGCCGCGCAGAATAATCTTTAGTCTTGTAGTGGGCAAATCACAAGGAACGAACCTTCTGTATCTTACCCAGCCGTCGCCTATTTGTTCGCTGTCTGAATTGATTTCTCTGCCCCAGACATTGTTTACTATAGTCCATACATCGTCTGCCCGTGTCCATGCGTCATTTTCTGTCTCAACATAAACCTCAACACGTGCTCCTGAAGGCACATATTCATCAGTACAGACCATAACGCGCCGGCCTGTTCCGCAAGCGAAAGAACGAGAAACATAATCGCCTGTTTCAGCAATCTTAGCCGTTAGAATCTGCGGTTCACGTCCAAGCATCGGAGAATATTTTTCATCACCGAAAAGCTCAACACCGAGAGTGTATTCACCGTTCAAAGGCTGGTCGAAAGAAATTCCCTGCCACGCCTGCATACGTGCAACTTCAACGTTATCTTTCATCAAAACAAATGTAGCATCTGTATCCGCACCTGTCCTCTGAACTTCAGCCAGCGGCATGATGTCAGTAACACCTGTGAGATTCAGAGTGCCGAATGAGATATTCTTTCTTGTACTGCTGAATTTTGC
>JAFPWQ010000322.1 GCA_017394925.1 Synergistaceae bacterium | reverse complement strand
TCCTGACCATCACAGTCAAGCGATATAGTTACTGTGCATTTATCTTTTGCTTCCATGAGTCCGGCAAGAAGTGCATTTTGATGTCCTCTGTTGCGGCTGAGGCTTATTCCTGAAAAGTGTTTATCCTGTGAAACAAAAGATTTTATGATAGGCCACGTGTTATCAGATGAACCGTCATTGATGAATAATAATATTCTGCTTGAATCCGAAATCTTTCCTGATGTGATTAATCCCTTGAGCTTGTCTAAGAATAACGGTGCTGTTATTGGCAATACTTCCTGTTCGTTGTAGCACGGCACAATCAGCCATAAAACAGGAGACGCGCTCATAATTCAGACCTCTGAAAATTTTTGTGTGAATGTGAAAATGTGAAAGGACAGATTAAGCTACTGCGAACTGCGAACTGCGAACTGCGAACTATTATAGCCACATTCGCGCATTACTGTCAACCTCCGTTCATATGAATTTTGGGCATTATATCACATTTTAATTCTCTTTTTGATTCGCTTTTGATTCGCTACTCTGTATAGTACTCATGAAAATAAAATCCTTCCTTCAGCTTTATGTGAAATTTCTCTGCGGTTTCCTTTGCTCTGTCAGAAAAAGAAGATGACGTATAAAACACGGCACCAATTTTTGAGTCTTCATGTGAATCGAATTTATACTCTAAGACTGCGCCCAAGAACTGATGCATATATTCTTCATTAATGATTTGTCCTGACACATTCATTTTCACGAGCAGTATTTTATTCTCTTTCCTGAAAATAAAATCTATACCCGTCATATTTTCATCATCTTCTTCAATTGTCCATTCATTGCTGATATAAAGATTTTTTATATATTCTGCGGCTTCTTCATTTGAATCTGCGTATTCGGGGTTATTAGTTATGCGTCTGACTAAAGCTATAATATCCTTCCTGCCTTCCTCGTCATATTCTGTATATCCATGTTTCTCTTTTTGCAGTGCGTGAATTTCATCAAGAACTTTTTCAAATCTAATATCCGTATCATAATTTGATGACATAATAAAAGCCTCTTCCATAATAAAAAATTAAACCTGCTCTGAAAAAATCATTAATGTAAAAATGACTTAATCAGAACAGGATTATGTTTGTGAATCTAAGCGTAGAATTCAAATTTCTTCTTACTCCTCACGTTTTCACGGATCAACGGTGCTTCTGTTTTTGATTCTGACTCTTCATGATGAGATTCATGTTCCGGCTCTCTGCGTTCAAAGCTGTCTCTTCCGCCTCTGTTATTGCCATCACGGTCATCATTTTCCGTTTTTCTGTGAACTCTTTGTGATTCAGATGCTGCCTCACTTGCCTGCACAGTCTGAACGATTCTTATTCCCTCACGCACAATTTCCTGATTCTGTCCTGTATCCTGTGCGGCGGCTAATGCATTGGGTGCATGATGAGTGTTAGCTTCGATATTGAGATTCGACATCAGCATACTGACAGGCTGCATTGATGATGCCATTTTGATTTACCCTCCTACACGGCCTATCTTGTAGTCATAAGGCCCTAAAACTATTGCGCGTTTCTCGTCATCAGCAATGAATGAAGTATACCTGCATGGCTCATGAACTATATATTTCAGTCCGCGAACGGAAATTATCACGCCTCCGTAGCAAATGTCTTTGACTCTCACGATGCCTTTATCGCGAACGAGTGCAAGCTGTTCATCGAGTGCATCAAGTTCTGACTGCATACTGTCGCGAGCTGCCTGCAACTGAAATTTCATTTTCGTGATATTCATCAGCATGACGCGTTTATCATCATCGAGCTGACCGGCGGCCTCAAGTTTTTTGAGCAGTGCTAAGTTAGGCTCAATGCGTTCAAGATTATCATCACAGCGTTTAATTTCGGTCGTGAAGACTTTGCGCTTCTCTAACTGTTCAGGAGGAAGACCAACAACAACTTCAGTCTTCGTTCCCATTTCAGAGCCGAGTATATTGCATGAGACCTCAAGACCTGCTTCGATTCTTCCGCCTGCGATCTGTGCATTCTTTCCTGAACCAAGAGCCGCGACTGTCTTCAATGCATAGAGCCTGCTGTGAAGTATTGCCTTCTCAACGAGTATATTTCCCCCTGAACGAATAGTAGCCTGTTCTCCGAAACTCAGACTCACATCACCGTTGGCTCTTATCGTTCCTTTGCCCATACCGCGAACTCCGCCCTTGATGATGATATTCCCCTGACTGTCTATATCAGCTCCTTCAACTGTGCCGTTGATCTCAATATTGCCCTGCGCGACAACGTGAAAGCCTTCACGCACTGCACCGCGAATTTTCACCGCGCCGGTGAAGTCTATGCTGCCAACACCGAAATCAATATCTCTGTGAATCTCAAGCTCAGGGAGAACGTGAAGCCTGCCCTTGTCATTTTTGAGCTGACCTTCTGCCGTTGCAATGAGCATCAACGGATTCTCTTCGTCTCTCTTTAAGCCCTCGCCGAACGAAAAATCTACGTTCTTCACAACTTTTGCTTTTGCCACTGCTCCAGTAACGTCGACTCCGTTCTTGCCGTTCTCTAATGGGTGCTTAACTGCTATTTCCTGTCCTGGATGAACAGTAACGATTGTGCTTCTGCTCCAGAAATCAACTTTTTCGTCATCGCGAACTTCAAACGGTTTATCGGGGTCTTTCAGGAGTTCAATATATGCATCATGGCCTTCAACGGGTGCAATTCCGTTTGCGACAACAACAGGCTCATTCGCTAATTTACGCGCAAGCATTGACTGTATAGATATATTATCGATTCCAATCTTCACACCATGAGCTTTGAGTATCCTGAGTATTTCTTCTTCAGTGGGCCATGGCTTTGTGAAAAACGGAGGCTCAATCTTAACGCTTGCTGTCATCTTGTCTGAAGGCACTGTTACGATTACTCTTGCTTCACGTTCAAGTGCAGGGTTACGCGGGCATATTCTGACAATCTCGCCGTCCTGAATGAATTTGCGTACGGATTTGAAATCATATCTTAATATCCCGTACTCTTTCAGAAATGCATAAACGTCATTTTCTTTGAAGTCCTTTGTGTATGAGCCTATATATATTCCGTCAGGCCTGGCCTCAAGATAAAAACTGTCCTTGTCGAACAATTATATTTTCACCTCCTCAGAAAAAATTTTTACACGTTCATTTTTGCCTTTAATATCGTTCGTAACATTGATAGTCCCTTGCCGTGAATCTGTGATACCCTGCTCTCTGATACCCCGAGAACCTGCCCGATCTCTTTCAGTGTTAAGCCCTCATAGTAATACAGGCTGAGCATATTACGTTCACGTTCTGGCAATTCCTGCAGAGCTTCGACTAACTGCTGCTTTTCGCTCTCATAGTCGAGTCTGTCTGAGGCTGTCTCTCTGTCATCTGCAAGGGTAGCTTCAACTGCTACGTCTCCGTCTTCAAGGGGCGTTGTGTCATCAAGTGAAGTAATATATCCCCGTGATGCCAGTTCCTGAACATCATAGTATTCTTCTTCACTGATTCCCATTTCCTGCATGATCCATTCATCGCGTAATTCGCCCTTGTCGCGCAGAATCTTTTCCATTGCACGATTCAATTTCTGCACTTTCTCGCGGCCTGTGCGTGAAAACCAGTCGCATTTACGAAGCTCATCGAGAATTGCACCGCGTATTCTTGGGATTGCGTATGTCTGAAACACGAAACCTTTAGACGGATCAAATTTTTCAACTGCATCAATGAGACCGAACACTCCGAAACTTAATATGTCTTCATAGTCAAGTCCTGAAGGGGGAGTTACTGCCATTCTTCCGACAACGTATTTTATCAACGGCAGATAACGTTGTATTAATTCATCGCGTCCTCTTCCTGTCCGTGAATATTCTTCCCATAATTTTTTTTCTTCGTCTGTCGTCATCTCTGCAATATCACCCCTGTGTTATATCTCGCTTACTCCTTTTCCCAGAGTCTTAACTTTCAGCATCCAGTTGCTTGTCGAGAATTCAATCGTACGTCCCTTATTGCCTCCCGTATCTGAAGCTATCAATGCAATTCTGAGAAGTGAAAGACGCTTTTTTGTCTCAGTTACATTTTTAGCTCCGACGGTCAGAAAGTCCGCAGACATTCCCGGTAATGCAAACATCTGTGCTCCTCCTGCGAGCTTGGCTTTGATTCGTGATTTCACTGCGCCCTGCTTCTCCATTGCATCAATCAGTGCAGGTACAGCCGTGTCTGCAAACTTGCCGACTTTTTCACTGCCCATTAAGCCCCTGCTGTTCGGGAGCATTATATGTGCCATGCCTGCAACTTTCGCTGTCGAGTCATAGACTACCAGACCAATGCATGAACCTAGTCCAAGCGTAACTAATTTAATAGGAGCGCGTATGACCATTAAATCGGCCATTCCTAAAACTATAGTATTTTCTGCCATCACAACACCTTCAGCTTTCTTAAAAGCAGTTCCAGCGAATCAGGATCGGGAATTAATATTATGTGGCCGGATATTTTTCTTCCTTCTTCGAGGCCTTCTGCGCTTAGTTCCGTGTTCACTAATAATGCAGTCTCTCCCATCTGGCCGTAAATCGAAGCTACTACATCAAGTATCGAACTCAGCATGTCATGTGCAACTCCGGGAACGCTTATCTGATGCTGAGTGCCTAAAAGCATGTTTATTGCATTCAGAAATGAACTTAATACTATATTTCCGACTTCAGTTAATGCGCTGTCTGTCATTTCCTGCGGGATTTCATCAACCGGGATAAACGTTCCGAACTGCTGTTTGAGCAGCAATTCAACCATGAGTTTTGCGTCTTCTTCGTCCTGAATGAAAATTAAGCTGCACTGAAAGCCCCCGAGTGAACGCACGAATACTGCCCCGACAATTTTCATCGGATCACCGTAATGTTCTGCAAGTTCATAGATTGATACAAGTTCAGTCTCAGGTACGTCCATGTGAATCATTCTCGCTAACAGACCGCTTAATGCTGTTGCCGCATTCCCTGTTCCTATATTCCCGACCTCTTTTATCGCATCGAGCTGTCTCTCTGTGAAAGATGCCATATCAGACATTCTTCATTACTCCTTTTAGCCTTTTAAACCTTTTAGCCTTTTGTCGAATAGAACGATGCTACATCAAGAATTAATGCTACATTGCCGTCGCCCAGAATAGTCCCGCCGGTTATGCCGTCAATTTTCGACAGGAAACGGCCAAGTGATTTAATCACTATTTCCTGCTGACCGATTAACTGACTGACGATAAAGCCGATTTTATTCTTGCCTATTTTTACTACTACTACAGGATATTCATCACGGTCTCGTTCATCGCCCAAATCAGAGCCGAGAATATCACCAAGAACATTTAACGATAAGACTTCACCGCGCAATAACGTCGTAGGTTCTCCGTGTACTGTCTTGATGTCTTCTTTGCGGACCATGATAGTCTCTTCAACGTTCTCAAGTGAAATCGCGTATGTCTCATCGCCGACTTTGATTAAGAGTGAAAGAACTATTGCGAGTGTCAAAGGCAGACGGATATAAACATGAGTACCTTCGTTCTTTTTGCTTGCGAGATCAAACTGACCGCCGAGAGCCTCAACTTTTGTCTTCACCGCGTCCATTCCGACACCGCGCCCGGATAAGTCCGTTATCTGCCTGGCCATGCTGAAACCTGGAAGCAAAACTAACTGCTGTGCTTCTTCATCACTCATGATAGCGGCTCTGTCCTCAGTGATTATTCCGCGTTCGATTGCCTTCTGCTTTACGCGTTCGGGGTCAATTCCGGCTCCGTCATCTGAAACTTCAATAACAACGCCGGATCCTTCCTGATAGGCCGCGATTTTGAGAATTCCTTTTTCGGGTTTGCCGAGTGCTTTGCGTTCTTCGGGGTGTTCTATGCCGTGATCCATTGAGTTACGGATTAAATGCACCATAGGATCGCCGATCTCATCAATCACTGTACGGTCAAGTTCTGTGTCTTCACCTTCAAGTACGAGTTCAACGTTTTTGTTCAGCGTCTTGCACAAATCGCGAATCAATCGCGGGAATCTGTCGAACGTGAAACTCACCGGGACCATTCGCAATTTCGTAACAAGCTCTTGAATATCACCGGAAATTCTGCCGAGCTGTGAAAGCGTATCGTCAAACTGTCTTAATCTTGCCTCCTGAACTAAACGCTCAATTCTTGCACGTGAAATCACAAGTTCACCGACAAGATTCATTAGCTTGTCCAGTCTGCCAATGTCAACTCTTACTGTCTGACCGCTCTTTTTCGCGCCTTCCTTTTTGGCCGGAGCTGGTTTAGCAGGAGCTGCCTGTGCCGGTGCTGCCTGAGCCGGTGCTGCAGGTTGAGCAGGTGCTGTTTCCTGAGACGGTGCAGATTCCGCTTGTGCTGTTGTCTGAGCAGGAGCAGATGATTCTGACGCTTTGACCTCTTCAACTTCCGCACTCTGAACATCGCCGATTTTCTCGATTGCCGCTTTGACTTCTTCAGCCGGAGCAGGAGTCGCAACATAGACCGTGAAATCAAATTCAAACTCTTCTTTTTCGAGTGCATCAGTCGGAGGTTCAGCCCTGAATATTTCTCCCATTTCCTCAAGACGGTTCACTACCATGTATGCACGTGCGGCCTTGAGTAAACAGCTTTGACTCAGCGTTACGTGAACACTGTATGCATTTGAACCTTCCTCATTGGCCTTCTTTACCCATTCAGAATCCTGCGATGATAATCCCGAATCACCGCCTGATACTGCCGGCTGAGTCTGTGCCGGAGCTGCGGCTGCTGGTGCAGGGCCTTCATTGCGGAGTTCGTGAACCATTTCGGAAACGTCTATATGCGAATCATTTCCGCCTCCCCTGATTGAATCAGCCATTTCCTGAAGCGTATCAAGCCCCTTAAATAATAGATTCATATCACCTTCAGTTAATGGTCTTGTGCCTTTACGCGCAGCATCAAGTCTGTCTTCCATTGCGTGAGTCAGACCCATCATATTCGTGAATCCCATTGTACCGGCCATACCCTTTAACGTATGCGCTGACCTGAAGATTTCATTTATTACGTCCATGTCGGTCATGTTCTTCTCAAGCGCAAGAAGCAAATCATCTAATCTTTGAACGTTATCGTCAGTCTCATCTAAAAATGCTCCGAGATACTGACTCATATCCATATCTGCCAAAGTTTTTATTCCCCCTTAACTTAGCACTTCACTAATCTTACCATTGCATCAGGAATTTCATTCAGCGGCAGAACTTCATCTGCTATTCCTGCATCAACTGCTGCTTTAGGCATTCCATAGACAACGCATGTTTTCTGACTCTCTGCGATAACATATGCTCCTTTTTTGCGAAGCGGTATTGCTCCGTCAGTGCCGTCTCTGCCCATTCCTGTTAAGATTACAACAAGAACATTGCCGCCGTATTGTTCACATACACTCCTGAACATGACATTCGCCGCAGGTTTCACGCTAAGCTCAGGAGGCGCATCACTAAGTCCGCAGATTGCCTGTCCTCCTCTGCGCTTCACGATTAAATGACTTCCGCCGGGTGCAATTACAACACGGCCGGGCTTGAGGCTCAATCCGTCAAAGCCTTCAACAACTTCAACCTGTGATGAATCATTTAATCTTTTCGAGAATGACGGCGTAAATTCTTTAGGCATGTGCTGAGTTATTACTATGGGTACAGGAAAATTTTTCGGCAGTTTCGGAATTATATCGCTCAGTGCCATAGGGCCGCCCGTTGAACTCGCTATTGCTACTATGTCCCGTCTTCCCGTATTCGTCGGAGGGGTCATTCTCCTGAATTCTGATACCTGCGGAATCGTTCTTAACGGCATACCTAAAAAACCGTGTTTATTTCTCAGTCTTGCAGTACTCGCCGTTATTACCTTGTCGATTAAGTCCTGCCCTATTTCTTTTATGTTCAGTGAAATTGTCCCCGAAGGCTTTGCTATGAAATCCACACAGCCTAACGCAAGAGCCTTTAATGTTACTTCTGCTCCTTCACTGGTCATTGAGCTTACCATTATTACAGGAAGAGGATTCGTTTTCATGATTTCCTCAAGAGCTTTCAGTCCGTCCATGTTGGGCATCTCTACGTCCATCGTAACTATATCAGGCTTGAGATTTTTTATTTGATTTAATGCATCTTTACCGTCTCTTGCAGTACCGGCTAATTCGATTCTTGGGTCTGACTTGAGAATATCACCTATGAACTGACGCATTAATGCACTGTCATCAACTACAAGCACTCTGATTTTCCCATTCATTTTGTATATCCTCCTTTCCTTTATTACACGATTGCACGTTTAATTATGTATTATAGCTTTATATTTTTATTTACTGTCAGAAAATAATGTTTTTGCAAGCCTCCTGAAGAATCCTTTTACGCCGGTCTGTTCATCCGGTAATTTTTCTCTCTGAGTGTTCGCTCCTTCACATATCCGTAATAATTCGCCTGCAAGATTGCGCACACATATGCTCGCGTTTGCATTAGGATCTGCGCGGTAAAATATTCTCCAGTTCTTTACTGAACGTTCAATAATATCATCTTTAAGCACATAGCCTAAATATAACGGTGCATTCCCTAAGTACTGCATTGATACGAGCCTGATTCTTTCGGCTACTTCCTGAGCTTCGCGGCTTGAATTCACCATGTTGACCACAAGCATTAATCCCGTTGTCGCGCCTTCTATGCTCTGCCATGCACTTGCTCCCAGTGATTTTATTACGCCGTATGCATCACGTAAACTCGTAGGCTCAGGAGTCGTAATTAAAAGCGTAATCTCTGAGGCATAAGCAAATGACAGAACGCCTTTGTGAATTCCTGCTCCTGCGTCCATGATTAAATAATCCGAAATATTTTCGAGTGCCGAAAGTGAATCAAATAATCTTTCCATTGCGAATTCATCAAGATCTGCAATATCCTTAAGACCATAGCCTCCCGGTAATAACGCAACTCCTCCGTTCTGACTCTGCGCCCTCTGCGATGTCCTGAAATGCACAAGAATTTCATTCAGATTCCGCGAACCTTCGATTAAGTGCGCAATGTTATATCTTGCATTAGTTACGCCGCATAATATATCGAGATTGGCCATGCCTAAATCCGCGTCAATCAGAACGACTCTTTTCCCGAAATCGGCAAGTGCAAATGACAATGCAGCAGCTATATTGCTTTTGCCTACTCCCCCTTTGCCGCTCAGTATTGATAACGTGTGCAGTTTTTGAGGTGCATTTGATTTATTCTTCTCCCTGTTGTCCAAAACCATCCGCCTTAATTCTCCCGCCTGATCAGGATTATATTTTTGTCTGTGTCCATAACGCTCCATATTCTAACGCTTTCGTTCTTCTTCGGGCTTCATCAGGAAATCCGCTATTCTTGACCCTGATGCAGTCTCTATATCTTTGGGGACGTTCTGACCTACTGTTAAGAATGATACAGGACATCCCATTACCTGCTGTATATTGAAGATTGAACCGTAGCTTACAGTCTCGTCTAATTTCGTAAATAATAAATGTGATACCGGTATATTCGGAATATGTTCTACAACGTCAAGCATGTCTTTATATTTCATGTTAGCCGCAAGCACTAAGTGTACAGCATCAGGAGTGAATGCGTTATAGAGATTCTCAAAGAGTTCCATATTCTTTTTGTCGCGCTGAGACCTTCCGGCAGTATCAAGCAAAATTATCTCTGCGTTGTCATGCTCATCAACTACTCCGGGTATCGATGAAATATCGAATATTATCTCAATCGGAACACCTAAAATCTTTGCGTATGTCTTGAGCTGTTCAACCGCCGCTATCCTGTACGTATCACTCGTAAGAAGCAAAACTTTCTTGTGTTCCCAGAGAGCTTTAATTGCCGCGAGCTTGGCTATCGTTGTCGTCTTGCCTACACCTGTCGGTCCTAACAGCATGACTTTACGACCTCCGATTGCATCCTCTCCGTTATCAGCGGCACATTCGATTCGAGTCGCAAGCCATTTCGTAAAAGGCAGCTTTTTAGTCTTGTCCTTTCTGGTTGTAACCGAATAATCAGCTAATAACTTGCGGATATATTTCTCGTCAACCTCTGAGGCTCTCAGTCTTCCCTCAACGCCGGAATCTTCCTGTGATAATGTTATATTTGGCTGAAATCCCTGCTGATATACGGGTGATCTTTGAACCGCAACTGATACTCCTTGTTCTACCGCCGTGATCCTCTGAAGCAATACGTCTATTCTGTCAGCTAATGCCCCAACCTGATCTCTTAACATCTTTGCGTCATCGTTCGACATGGCCGGAGCTTGTGCCTGCTGCTGAGGCTGTAATTGCATGAGCGGCTGAACTGGTGCAGGCTGTTGTTGTTGCGGAATATTCTGCGGCTGTATGGGTGCGGGTCTGGTCGTTAGTCCGTATGCATTGCGCAGTCCTTCGGGTGATATGCTGACGTTCTCACTCTGAGGCAAGCGATAACCTTCTTCACCTAGTGCAGTTGCAGGAGGTGGAGCCGATGATGAAAGACCTGATGCAGAACGCTCTTTGAATTCCATTAACTTCTGGAACGCGATTAAATTCTCGCGCCTTGTGTCTTCATCCATCGTTGACGCTGTTGATGCCGCTGTTGCAGGTTTAGGTCTGGGCTGGGGCTGGGGCGTATCATCCTCAAGAATTCCGGCTGTAACTTTCAGGACTGAACGCTGAAATAAACCTAACACTCCGCCTTCCTTCACTACCTGAGTTGAAAGTATCACCGCATCACGTCCGAGTCTTTCGGATGCGAGTCTCAATGCTTCTGCGTCATCTTTAGCCGTAAATGTTATCTGATTAGTTACTCTCATGATTTATTCCACCATTCCAACCGTCTTGATTTGCACTCCGCGTACTATCTCATTATACGAGACTACGAAAATATTCTGTATTGAGCCTTCAATTAATCTTCGCACAATTAATCTCACATCAGGATGTACAAGCAGTACGGGCGGAAGATTCTTCACGATTAATTCTTCCATTGCTCTTGAGATTGCGTTTATCATCTTCTGCACTTCGCGAGGGTCTAAATTCAATTGCCAGCCGCGAGTTAAATCTCCGTCAACACCGGCCATGATTTT
>JAFPWQ010000039.1 GCA_017394925.1 Synergistaceae bacterium | reverse complement strand
TAATAGTCTTAGGCTTCGTTCAAAGGGAAATAGGTCTTCAGCAGTCTCCTCATCAGCAGGTACTAGCAGGTCTGGCATTATTCCTCACGATGTTCACGATGTATCCCACATGGAACAGAGTTTATGAGAATGGCATTGAGCCGTATATGTCCGGGAGAATTACATCACAGCAGGCATGGGATAATTCAATCGAACCTGTACGTGAATTCATGTTCAGGTATACGCGTCAGGAAGAATTATCGTTAATCATCTCAATGTCGAAGTCAGAGAGACCAGCGAATCAGTCAGAAGTATCAACGAGAATATTAATACCTGCGTTCATGTTGAGCGAACTCAAAACGGCGTTTCAAATGGGAGTCGTGATTTATATTCCGTTCTTAGTGATTGATATGGTTGTCTCAAGTGTATTGCTTGCTATGGGTATGATGATGCTGCCTCCTATGATGATCTCGCTTCCGTTCAAGATATTATTATTCGTGATGGCTGACGGATGGAATCTCGTGGTTATGAGTGTGCTTAAGAGCTTTACGAATGTTCCCTAAAGAAAGAGTGTGAGAAAATGCCTGTAACAAATTTAAGCCTTCTTGATATTTTAACCGGCGCAATCTGGACTATGATTAGCGTTACTCTTCCGATTCTGCTTGTTGCTATGGTCGTTGGATTACTCATCGGCATATTGCAGACTGCAACATCAATTCAGGAGCAGACATTGATATTCATTCCCAAGATATTGGCCGTGTTCGCATGTATCGTTCTTTTATCCCCATGGATAGGTCAGAGAATGCTCGTAATGACGCGTGAGATTCTCGGACAGCTTGAGAGATTCATTCAGTAAGACTAAATGCGCGGGCTTGAACTTCCCTCACAGCTTTTAGCCGTATATCTTCTCGTACATCTCCGCTATGTGGGAATGATGTTCAGCTCGCCGGTTTTCACAACGCCATTAACGCCCGTCCCATTCAGATATATTTTCTCAGTTGCATTAACAGCCTGCTCAATCGGAATCATAGAGACCGAATCGATTCCCATGATATATTTCGATGAGATACTTTTCATCGGGATATTATGCCTGCGTGAACTCGTTATCGGTATTGCACTGGGATTTATTTCTGCATTGCCGTTATTCGCGCTTCGTGTTGCAGGTGAACAGACCGGTACGACAATAGGCTTCTCAATGGCTCAGGTAATGGACCCTTCAACACAGCAGGAGACTTCTATACTTGGGCAATTGCATTTCTTAACGGCCATGTGGTTCTATTTCCGCTGGAATGGTCATCTCTTAATGGTTCAGGGTTTAATCGAAACGTTAAAGCTCGTTCCCGTTGGACAGCTATCATTATTTCCGTCAGGCGATTTGCAGCTCGGTCAATGGCTTCAGACTCTTTTCGTTCTTGCTATGCGAATGGTCATTCCGTTTTACTGCGCGTTAGTCTTATCTGACATTGGGCTTGGCTTTCTTGCGCGTACAGTTCCGCAGATGAATATATTCGTTGTCGGATTGCCCGTTAAGGTCATGCTCGGCTTCATGGTTCTTGCTGCCGTTATGCCTCTCATAATGAACGTGGTATACACTCAGTTTGAACACTGGCTTGAATTCGCATTAAGCGTGTTAAGACTATGGCGGCCATGATGATATTTAATCTTCAGTTTTTCGCCGAAGAACGCACAGAAGAAGCTACGCCCCATAAGCGCGAAAAGGTTCGTGAGGAAGGGCGCGTATGTGTCAGCAAGGACTTAAACGCCGCTGTAGGAATCATAACCGCACTTCTGGTGATTGCTCTGCTTGGGACTACAATCTGGAAAATCTTAACGGGATTGATTCAGTTCATGATTCTGTATCTCGGAGATGCTAACGTTCAGCGTGAAGGCTGGCTGACTCTTCCTGCATGGGAGGCACTCAAACGATACTTTTCTGCATGGCTGCCATTGGGTGCACTGGTCGTGTTATTCTCAACATGTACAGTGATTGCTCAGGTTGGTTTTGCTATGACAAGCGAACCCTTTGTGCCCAAGTTCGACAGGTTAAACCCTTTTACTGGCATGAAGAAAATTATTTCATTGCGTTCAATCGTTGAGCTTCTCAAAGGTCTTCTTAAATCCGCAATTTTTGCCGTCATGATTTATACCGCCATTAAGAATTATCTTCCTGTGTCATCAAAGACTATGCAGATGCCGTTAGTTAAAGGTAGTATTCAGTTCTGGAATATGCTATGGAATCTCGCAATGCGTCTCGCGTTTATGCTGCTGGTCATGGCCTGTGCGGATTACTGGTATCAGAAATGGGAGTTCGAGAAGTCCATACGAATGAGCAAGAAAGAGATCAAAGACGAGTACAAGCAAATGGAAGGAGATCCGCAGATTAAGCAGAAGATTCGACAAAAGCAGAGGGAAATGGCAAAGCAAAGAATGATGTCCGAAGTCCCGAAGGCCGATGTCGTTATCACTAACCCTACGCATGTCGCCGTTGCATTGCAGTATGAACGCGGAGTTATGGGTGCACCTGTTGTACTCGCAAAGGGAGGAGATTTTCTCGCTAAACGTATCCGTGAGATCGCAGAGTTAAATCTTATTCCCGTAATCGAAAATAAACCGTTAGCTTGGGCGTTATATCTCAACGTTGAAATAGGCGATGAGATTCCTGAAGATTTATACAGAGGAGTAGCCGAAATTCTCGCAATGGTCTATAAGCTCAAAGGCCGGGCATCATAATATAATATTCACATCAAAATCATAAAAAGGAGAGTGTGCTTAATGGCACTCAGAAAATTTTTGCGCTTAATTCCTGCACTCTTAATCATTGCTTTAATGAGTGTACCGTCATATGCTGACTCTTCATTCAAAGAGAGCCTGTTATCGCTTGAAGGTGTCTTATCGGTTGAAGATGTAGTGCAGTCCGGCGATGCAAAATTCGCAGAGAAATATCTCGTTACGTTTGAACAGCCGCTTGACTGGAATAACCCGGACTCAGTAACATTCCCGCAAAGATGTTTAATCGGCTTCAACGGTTTCGACAGGCCGAACGTCATGTATGTATCCGGCTATAATCTTAATGATGAGAGATTCCCGACAAGCAGCCACGAAATTGCAGACATGTTCAGCGGAAATTATATCAGCGTTGAATACAGATTCTTCAGCAAGTCAGCTCCGCAGGGATTATCGCACAGAGGCACAGCATTATGGGAATATCTCACGGATGAATACGCCTCGAATGATTTTCATAACATCATGGAACAGCTGAAAGATATTTTATCGGGTACATGGGTCTTCACAGGCACAAGCAAGGGAGGACAGGCAACGAATGTATTCGCGTATTATTATCCTGATGATGCAGACGCTTATGTCTCATATGTTGCTCCGTTCTGCAATGGAAACGATGACCCGCGAGCCTTCAATGCAATCTATAACACGATAGGCAATGAACGTTACGGTGAGGCAAAAGCAAAAGAATACCGTGATTTAATGATGGACTTTCAGGTTGAGGCAATAAAGAACCGCGATTATCTTCAGCCCAAACTCGTAAAGACTTCATCACAGGATTTAGCACTCTATGAAATTACATCAGGTGAAGAATTTGAAGAGATTGTAGTAAATCATGTTTACGAACACTGGCAGTACAGCAAGAGCTTTGAATCTATAGACAAAGTTATGAAACTTCCGCGCATTGATGACCCTTCAACTGATGTCATAGAGAATAAAGAATTTCTTGACGGAATAGCTGCGATAATAACTGCTGACATGGACAGCGAAGAGGCAGAAGATACGGTATTCCCGTATAGTGTTCAGGCGGCAAAAGAGAACGGGAATTGCGGCCTTCGTTTACAGCCCCTGCGTGATGAACTTGCTAAACTCGGAATCACAATGGAACTTACAGCCGAAAGAGAGAAAAATTTTTTGGCGGCTATGAATTTCACTGCAGAACAAAAACGACTCTTCACTTTTGACCCGGCAATGCGCAATAAAATGCTCGAATGGACGAACACGAATCAAAGCAACGTCATCATGATTTACGGCGATTCTGATCCGTGGTACTTCATGAGGCTTCCTGAGACAGATAACCCGAACATACATATATTTACGTCATCAAATCATGCTCACGAGGTAACGATTAAGAACATGGAAGAAGAGTACAGCAGTCAGATTAAAGAGTTACTCAGTCAATGGCTAATAGAATATCCAGACATAAAGCCGCTTTCATCATCTTCATCTTCGGGCTGTAACTCTGGATTATTTGCTTATGGTCATGGCCTGCTGTTAATCGCATTAATCCTGAAACGTAAGACGCATTAACACATAAAAAATCCCCCCTGCAATTTTCACAGAGGGGATAATATTCTTTCTTCACTTTCTACTTCTTCACCGACAAGACGCTTAAATCTCCTGCTTCTTTCATCAGTGCGTTACATTTCGACAATAAAGCTAAACGATTCCTGCGTACTTTTTCGTCTTTATCCATGACCATAACGGAGTCAAAGAATTTAGCGATTACCGGTGAGAGTTCAGCAAGCAGACGTGTCAGTGTTGACCAGTCATAGACATTCACGGCATGACTCACAGGTTCTTCAAGCCTCGTAATTTCGTCAAGCAATGCACGTTCTGAGTCTTCAGTCATGAGAAGGACATCAACATTCACATCTGCAATTTCGTTTGCGTTCTTGAGCAGTATATTCTTCACTCTGACCGCAGAATTCGCGAGGGCACTGAACCATTCTTCAGCCTTGACCTGTTCTAGAGTATCAATCAGACGCATAACCTGATAGGGAACATCGCCGGAGACTTCCATAGCAAGAGCAATAATCTCATAGCTGTAACCTTTTTCACGTAACTGCTCCTGTAATTTTTGCCTCATGAACTCGTTGATAGTCTTCATCATGTCATCATCAACTGAATTAATTGCGCATGATTTCTTTATCGCGTCTTTTATGTTGAAGCTGTAACTTCTCGCGAATAATATTGCGTTTATACATCTTGCCGCACGTCTAAGTCCGTAGGGGTCCTGCGAGCTTGTCGGTGCAAGTCCAACTTTGTGGCAGGCCGTGATAATATGCAGTCTCTCAGCAATTCCCAGAATCGCACCAACGTCATCTGTCGGAATTTTTCCTGCTGCTGAAGGAGGCAAGTACTGCTCATGAATCGCGAGGGCTACTCTTGGGTCTTCACCTGAACACTTTGCATATTCGCGTCCCATTATGCCCTGTAAATCGGGGAACTCAAAGACCATTGACGTAACCAGATCAGCCTTCGAGAGATAAGCGGCTCTGTCAACTAGTGATGCAATATCATCAAAGCCGTATGTCCTGCACAGCCATAACGCAAGCTCACGTGTAAGCATGACTTTATCATAGACGCTTCCGAGTTTCTCCTGATACGTTACGGTCTTGAGCCTATCCACGTATGACGCTAACGGAATCTTTCTGTCTTCGTCCCAGAAGAACGCGGCATCTTCAAGTCTTGCGCGTAACACTCTCTCGTTGCCTTCGCGAATCACATTCATATCCGGCACTCTGTTATTGCTCACTCCCACGAAATAATTCGCGAGCTTTCCGCCTTTGTCCTTGCTTCTGACTGCAAGATACTTCTGATTCTTCTTCATTGAGGTTGTGAGAACTTCTTCGGGGATTTCAAGATAGCGTTTATCGAATGAGCCTGCAAAAGGAACAGGGAACTCAACGAGATATAAATTCTCTTCAAGAATCTTTTCGTCCATTTCAACTTCAAGATTGCCTTCAAAATCTTTCTGGATGTTCGCAATTGCCGATTTCATTTTCTGAAGGCGTTTCTCCTGGTCAAGAATTACGCTGTTGTCATAAAGGACATCAAGAAATTCTGAAGCATTCTGAACCTCAATAACTTTTCTGCCCATGAATCTATGTCCGCTTGTG
>JAFPWQ010000321.1 GCA_017394925.1 Synergistaceae bacterium | reverse complement strand
CTTTGCGATTATGATCGAACAGAAATTTTTGCGGCCTGCTATACCCGTTATCGTATATCTTGAACGTCTTGCAGTATTCTCGACAATCCATGTGCCGGCATCTTCGGGTCTGTTAGTATTTCGGATATTAATGGGAATTCCTGCCTTCTTGACGGGAAATATCGCGTCCTCATGCATAACACTTGCGCCCATGTAGGCAAGCTCTCTTAACTCACGATAGGTTATGCTGCTTATCATTGCAGGGTTCGAGATGATATGAGGGTCTGCCATGAGCAAGCCGGATACGTCAGTCCAGTTTTCATATACGCAAGCACGGCACGCACTCGCAACTATTGAGCCGGTTATGTCGCTCCCTCCGCGCGAAAATGTTTTTATCTTTCCGTCATGGCCTGTACCATAGAAACCAGGTATCACTGCTCTGGGAATCTCTTCAAGTCTCGGTGAAAGAACCGAATTCGTTCTATCTGAGTCAAAACTGCCTGACTCATCAAAGAATATAACTTCAGACGCATCTATGAATTCATAGCCAAGATACGCGGACATGATTAATCCGTTGAGATATTCTCCTCGTGAGGCTGTGTAATCTCTTTCAGGCTCATGAATCAATTTATCTTCGATTGCGTCAAATGCTTCTGCAAGTGAGAGATTAAGATTCAAACCCTGTATTATCTCGTTGTATCTGTCCTTCACGGCTAAGAACGGCTCATAGAAATTTTTTCCGGCCTTCGCAAGTTCATAGCATTCATACAATAAATCAGTAACTTTGATGTCCGAATCGAATCTCTTTCCAGGTGCTGAAGGTATAACATACACTCTCAAATCATCAGATTCGATTATGCGTTTAACCTTCATAAACTGTTCTGCACTCGCTAATGAACTTCCTCCGAATTTAACGACTTTCTTCACGGTCTACTCTCCAAGTACGCGGAATTTCTGCCCCTCTGGTTTTGCCGGAGCAGGTACGAGATTATCAGCGTGATTCAAGTCTGCGAAATTATTATCGATGTTATGCCCGATTGATTTCGCACATTCAATCACATCAGAGACTACTGCGCTTGCCGTTGGAAGTTTGCCTGCACCCCTGCCGTAGAACATGAGATTGTCTACCTGATTGCCATGAAGCATTATCCCGTTGAAGACATCATTGACTCCGTAAAGAGGGCTGCTGTTAGGCACAAGGTAAGGCGCAACGTTTACATATGGGCCAGCTGCATCATAAACTCCGAGTAATTTAATCGACATCCCACGAGAGTCTGCATATGCAAAATCTTCTGGGGTTATGTTCGTTATGCCTTCACATGATACCTGCTCATACGAAATCTTTCTGCCGCTTACGAGTGAGGCAAGTATCGCAATTTTCCGTGCTGTGTCATGGCCTTCAACATCAGCCGCCGGATTACGTTCTGCGAATCCCTTCTCTTGTGCTTCTCTCAGTGCATCATCGAATGTCTTTCCGCTCTTCATGTTCGTGAGAATGTAATTGCATGTCCCATTGAGTATTCCTGCAATGAGCGAAATATCTTCATGTCTGCATGACTCTCTCAATGGCCGTATAATCGGAATGCCTCCGCCTACGCTTGCCTCAAAGAGATATGAACAATTATGTTCACGTGCAATTGCTGAGAGTTCAACACCGTGTGCATCAACGAGTTCTTTGTTCGATGAGCATACACTTATTCCGTGTTCAAGTGCCATGTGAGTATACGTGTATGCAGGTTCTTTTCCGCCCATTGTCTCGCAGACTACTTTAACGTCAGGGTCATTCACTATAACGTTAATGTCTTTCACTGCGCCGGGTATATCGCGAATATCGAGAATGTATTTCACATGAAGACTATCACCGAGTGCCTTTTGAATCTGCATGTGATTCTTTTCGATGACTTCAGCAACTCCGCTTCCGATATTCCCGAAACCTAATACTGCAATGTTTATCATGTTCTATTTCGCCTCTATATATCCCTGTTTCACTAACAGCTCTGCGCATTCAACTGCTCCGCCTGCCGCGCCTCTCAGAGTGTTATGTGAAAGCCCGATAAATTTCCAGTCGTAAATGTTATCTGGTCTGAGCCTTCCGATTGTTACTCCCATTCCGTGCTCATAATTCACATCAAGTGCTACCTGCGGACGATTATCTTCCTCGAAATATTTTATGAACTGTGAAGGTGCACAAGGCAGTCCGAGTTCAGCCGGAAGTGATTTGAATCCATTGAGCTTTGCAACAAGTTCTTCTTTCGATGAAGGTGCCTTTCGGAATTTCACGAATGCCGCCGCTGTGTGTCCATAGAGAACAGGAATTCTCACGCACTGTGCAGATATTACCGGTTCACTTGCAGGCACGATTTCATTTCCCTGAATCCTTCCGAATATACGCAAAGGTTCTTTCTCGCTCTTCTCTTCTTCGCCGCCGATATACGGAATAACATTGCCGACCATTTCAGGCCATGTAGAAAAATTTTTGCCTGCACCTGATATTGCCTGATACGTTGTAACTATGACTTCGTAAGGCTCGTATTCTTTCCATGCGAATAATGCAGGTGCGTATGACTGAATCGAACAGTTCGGTTTTACGGCAATGAATCCTCTTGAAGTTCCCAAACGTTTACGCTGTACATGAATTATCTCTGCATGTTCGGGATTAATCTCCGGGATTATCATCGGGACATCGGGAGTCCATCTGTGTGCGCTGTTATTCGAGACAACTGGAGTCTCTGTCTTCGCGTAATCTTTTTCGATTGCTTTTATCTCTTCCTTCGTGAGATTAACCGCACTGAAGACAAAATCAACTTCGCCTGCTATGCCTTTAACATCATTCACGTTATGCAGTTTCAAGTTCTTCACGTTCTCAGGAATCGACTCATCGAGAAGCCATCTTCCTGTTACTGCCTCTTCGTATGTCCTGCCTTCACTCTTAGGTGATGCTGCTATTACTTTGATGTCGAACCATGGATGATTATG
>JAFPWQ010000320.1 GCA_017394925.1 Synergistaceae bacterium | reverse complement strand
GTATACGTCTTCGGGAATATCACGGGGCATAACAGGCTCATGATATGAATCAATTATGCATGGAACACCCGATTGTCTCGCGAACTCATTCACTTTCACGTCATAAGGCATTAACGCTAAAGGCACTCCGAATATCCTCGATAAAACCCCGAAATGCAATCTCATTCCCAGTGCAGAATAAGCTCCCTGCCATAAGATTTGAGCCTCATGAAAACTCTTCACTCTCACAATATCTTCACTCTTCATTATCATCTTCAATGGCTCTATATCTTCATCTGAGAGTGCAGCTCCTTTTATATTTGCGTGTTCAATGTGAGGCATTATGATTCTCACAAACTCGTTTAATCTTGAACATGGCCGCAGGTTTACGAGCATATAGCCGTCATGATTATGTGAATGCGTTTCAGGTTTAAGCGTCATGACTATATCACTGCCCAAAATTACGCGTCTGCATTTCGAGTTCACAGCAATATCATATGAAGGCTCATCGCGGACATGAAGCACAGAGCATGAATTCAGAGCGTTACGTGTGAGCATCAACGACAGCTTAGACTTCAGCGGCCCGAATGACTGACCGAGTGCGATAATCTTACAGCCCAGAAATTTCGCAAGTCTAACGATTCCCCAGTACCATATGCATGATTTCACGCTCGTAACATCCTGAAAGAGTCCTCCTCCCCCAAGCACTAATGAATCGCTCATCATGAACGCATGAATGACCTCGCGAATCCTCCAGCGGTTACACGAATCAACATGAAAGTTATTCGATGTCTCCATTGGATTATTCGACAAGACTATAATCTCTTCGCGTGAAATTCCATGCCTGCCCAGAATATTTATACATGCCTGCAGAAGCAGTTCATCGCCGAGATTCCCGAAACCATAATAGCCGAGTACAGCAGCTTTGTATCTTCTCATTATGATATTAACGGACGTATGAGCCTGAGCATAGGCACAACGACAAACTTAATCCCAAGCACTGCGATTATTCCTACAAGCAGACCAGTCCATAAGCCATTGAACTCACGAAGCAAAATCATGGCCAAAGGTGTATGGAAATGACAGAATGAATTAATCACTGACGAGAAGCCCAATGCAGCGCCTATTCTGAAAATTTCGCGGTAACGTGCAAAGTAATTATTGCTCACCAGATACGCAAGCACTAAAACACACGGATAACCCAGAAATACTTCACGGGTTCTTGGCCTTGCGACTAACATTTTCTCAAGTGAAGCACGTATGCTCATCTCAAACCCTGAAACGTTAGCTACATTGTCGCTCCTGTACACGATAAAGCCTACACCGGCCAGCAGTACAGCGTAAAGAATCAATTCACCCCATAACGGAGGCCGTGAAAGAAATTCAATCAGTGATTCGGGATGTATGCGCCTCTTGAGGTCATGCAGTAACACAAGCACGGGAGGCAGTACGAGAGTTAATTTTACGCCTGAAAACGTCTGAAGTCTCATCATGTATGCCGTAACACTGAAGAATGACGCGAGCGCAAGTCCTCCCAGAACTGCAAATACGAATGCAGGCAATATATTTCGTTTTCTTCCTGAATCCATAACAAGCAATGACGCTTCAACCGCAATTAACGGTGCTGTGAATGCTCCTGTTATACGCGCCGCAAACGGAACTTTGAGATTCACGAATGCCATTATCACGCTGGCAATCATGAGTACATAAATCGTTTTCGTATTCATGTTAAGCCCCCCCATGCGTGAAATATAACGGAACAGCGCAAAGATAAACACAGCCGATAATGCCCATGCCGCGAATATATTTCTGTTCAGGTCATAATCAGCAAAGAGTGTTTCAGGCCATGAAAGATTAAACCCGTGTTCTTTGAGTTCATTTGCTAATAATCTGACTTCTTCAGCGTAATCATTGAACTTGAAGTTTGACGTGTTAGACGGTGCACTCCTGTACAGTAATAATCTCACAGAACGTTCAACTGCAGCACGTACCATTCTGTCGCGTAATGCAGTGCGTGAAATCCTTCGAGAGGTCATCTCTTCACTCGTTACACTGTGAAGTGCAAGCAGATTCGGAGACATGAGAGCATTTAACTGAGGCTCACCGACCTGACGCGAGAATTCGACAACAGCAAGAGGGATATTAAGCTCCTTTGCAGTATTTGCCATCATGCTGACATCGGGATAACCTGAAATGTATTCGCCCGCAGGAGTGAAAACTGAAATGGGATATTTTGCGTTCACTTCACGGAGCATAATAGAAGCCTGATCCGATAAATGTCCGGGAGACGAGGCCGGACGGTAATATATTTTCAGTCCTGCGCGTTTTGCTGCTTCTAATCCGTCAATGTCGGGCAGAACTCCCGCATTTTTCATAACGTTTGAAGGTATTGCAATAAGAAGAGGCCCGTTAGCTTTGTCGTCTGAGACTGCGAATCGAATTCTCAGCCAGCGGTTTAGAATATCTTTATGTTCGCTTGTCGGTAAGATTGATATTATTATTCCTTCGGTGCCTCTTTCGGGGTCGCGTACCTTCTTCATTTCTGCCTGACCTGCACCGTGATCTATGTTATCGCCGGTTAGCTCACTGACCATTAGGCCCGTTATCCCGTTGCGCTTGAGAATACCGATTGCTTCGTCGGTATTCAGTCCTGACGCTTTAGACAGTGCAGATATTTCGCGGTAATCCGATATGATTGCGATGTTATTATTCCTGCTCTCTAACTGGAATCTCGGCCATAGTCCATAACATGAACATGCGAGTATGCAAACAAAGAGAGCCGCATAAAAAACGTTTCTTTTCATGAAAAAGTAAATTCTCCTTTTT